>JBKBIU010000058.1:0-7783 GCA_046294065.1 Pseudothermotoga sp. | reverse complement strand
AAATTTTTCTATGACAGAAAGAACGGAAAGATAGAACTCGAAGGAAATGTTATTCTTTTAGATCATGACAAAAACATAAAAATGTGGGCCGATCGTGTAGAAATTTCAACAGTTGATGATAGAATGATTGCAACCAATGCCAAAGTTGAGTTGATAGTAGAGGAGTGATAAAATGATCGATATCAAATTGATTCGCGAAAAACCGGATTTTGTGAAACAGGCACTTTTGAACAGAAACTATGATACCAAGATCATCGACGACATTCTTTCACTGGACACAAAATTTCGCGCTCTCACGAATCAGGTTAATCAACTTCGTTCTCAAAGGAATGCTATTTCAAAACAGGTGGCACAGAAAAAAGCATCTGGTCAGACAGATGAAGTAGATCTTTTGATGAACGAAGGTAAAAAGATCGGTGAACAGATCGATTCGATAGAATCACAGCTCAAAGGTATAGAGGAGCAAATCAACAGGCTGATACTCTTTGTGCCTAACATACCTGACTCATCGGTTCCAATAGGAAAAGATGAAACCTCTAACCTTGAAGTACGCAGGTGGGGAGAGCCAAAGAACTTTGACTTTCCAGCGCAAGCACATTGGGATCTTGGACCAGCCTTAGGACTTATGGACTTTGATCGAGCGGCAAAGCTCAGTGGTTCAAGATTCACAGTCATGTACAGTGCCTTCGCAAAACTTGAAAGGGCACTAATGAATTTCATGCTTGATCTTCACACCAAAGAACATGGTTATACAGAGGTCTGGGTACCACACCTTGTAAAGAGAAGTACGATGACGACTACAGGACAACTCCCAAAGTTTGAGGAAGAGGCTTACAAAATAGAGGCAGACGATTTGTTCTTAATACCGACAGCTGAAGTGCCTTTGGTTGCACTCAGATCAGAGGAGATACTTGAAGAAAAGGATTTGCCACTTTTGTACACAGCATACACACCCTGTTATAGAAGAGAAGCTGGAAGTTATGGCAAAGATGTTCGTGGGATGATCCGGCAGCATCAATTTGATAAAGTCGAATTGGTTTGGATCACCACCCCTGAGCGTTCCTTCGAAGATCTGGAAAGGCTCGTTTCGCACGCCGAAGAGGTCCTTAAAAGACTGGAACTGCCATACAGGGTGATACAACTATGCACGGGAGATCTTGGTTTTGGTGCTGCAAAGACTTATGATCTCGAGGTTTGGCTGCCGTCCTACAACTGTTACAAAGAGATATCATCTTGCAGTAACGATACGGATTTTCAAGCGAGAAGAGGAAACATAAGGTACAGAAGAAAGGATGGTAAGCTCTCTTTTGTTCACACTCTTAATGGTTCCGGTGTTGCCATAGGCAGAACCCTTGTAGCGATTGTGGAAAATTATCAAAGACCTGATGGCAGAGTGAATGTACCCAAAGCGCTTCAACCATATCTTGGCTGCGAGGTGCTCGGCTGATTGCCACACTTGTTTTTTGGGAAGCCAAAAGGACAATATATAGAATTAGACGAGCATGAAACACGTCATTTGAATGTAGTGAGATTGAAAGTCAATGAGCCGTTGCTCATCACGGATGGTGATGGCAACTTATACAAATGTGAGCTGAGTCACATTGGCAAAGATAGATCCATTGCACTGATCAAGGAGTCTAAGAAAGTAGAAGAAGAAAGAAATGGTTTTATAACCGTATGCATTGCATCTCAGAATTGGGAGAGATTACGCCTTTTGATCGAAAAAACAGTTGAACTTGGTGCAGACAACATAATAATCTACAAATCACGTCGAAGCAGATCTTATTCGTGTAAGGAAGAAAAGATCAAACTGGTTGTCAGAGACTCGGCAAAGCAATGTTTTAGATGTCTATTCCCGAATGTTGAGATTCAAGAAGACTTTGCTTTTCTAAAAGGGCAGATTAAGACAATCGTACTCCATCAATCTGGTAGACCTGCCACCGTTGAAGACTTCAAAGGAGAAATTACAATAGTTGTAGGACCAGAAGGGGACTTTGAAGACGATGAACTCAATCTACTCAAAGAAAATGCACAACTACTGAGTCTTGGCAGAAAGATACTGAGATTTGAGACAGCCGCTATTTTAGGTGTTGGGATGGCAAGCTTCTTGAATGGAAGAATATGAAAGGGGGCCGATCTAATGAAGAAGGGTGAGAAGGTTCTATCCTTTGTGAAATTCGAAAAGGAGATTGAAAGTGCTTACCGAGAAAGGTTAGCCAACGTAAAAAGGCCCGAAGAGACGGGTGATGTCTTCTTAGAATTTGCCATCGGATTGCTGAACAAAATTAACCCTCAGATTACCCGAAATCACATGGATCAAATTTATTTCGATCCTGATAATGAAAACGGTTATCGCTTGTCTCCCAACCTTGAAAAGATCATAACAGAAGAAATGCTAAAGAAAAGTGATATCACCGCTATTCTCAAAAGAATGGCCCTGAATGCTGTGCATCGAAGAAAAACTTTGATTGCAGACAATGAAAGAACCAGTATGTTTCGGATGCAGGAAAGGCCTGATCAACGTTGACAATATACGGCAGTTAATAAAGAGCCAAAAAGCATTATCACAGCCATAACGGTAAACATCAAAACAAATGATATTTCCGAGAGCAAACCAGCAATCAGAGGACCAAATAGACTCCCAAAAGAGCGGGCGGAGGTGAGTAATCCGAGAAACTCCGCCCGTCTGTTTTCTGGAACATTTTGAGAAACAAAATTGGTTGCACCGTTTATGAAGGCACCAAAACCAAGACCAGAGATTGCATAAGCCAAGAAAACGATCAGATAATCTCCAGACACGGCAAACAACATGGCCCCGAGGCCAGAGAGAAACATACCTGACGCAGCGATTGTCTTGGCTTGGAATTTACCAACAAGCCAACCGAAAAGGATATGCGACGGGACTTGCATGAAAGGATTTGCCGAAGCCAAGAGGACACTTTGAGCCTTGCTCAATCCCACTGTCTCAGTCAGATATACACCTATCAGTGCAAAGGTACCACCGATTCCAAGTTGCCTCAAGAAAGAACCAAGATACATAGCCCAAAGATTGTTCCTTTTGAGAATCCTTTTTGAAGCTATTGCTGAAAAGATTCTTTGCAGATTAGTCCTGACGATTTCATAACGTTTGTGTTCAACGTCGGGTGCAAAGAAAGAGAAGAAGACCACAAGAAGAGATACGAAATACATGATATTCATAGTCCAAACGACACTGATAACATTCAGCAAAGGCCAAATGATTATTCTTCCCAATCCCATACCAAGCGAATTCGCAGCATTGAGTATAGAAACAGCTATATTAGCTTTTGTGTGCGATGACTCTATCATAATGGCAGTACAAATGGGCTCAAAGACAGAAGAAAAGAAAGTGAATATGATTCCCACTAAAAAGAAGTGATAGGGTTTCAAAGATAAAGAATAAAATGGCAAAATAAAAGAAGCGATTATCAATGGTAATAAAAGCGTTTTCTTTCTGCTTTTGAACTCATCACTCAGTGCACCCCAAAATGGTGAAGAAAAGCTGCCAACGGCACTTGTTATTGTTGAAAGCAATCCTATCGAAAAAAGTGAAGAAGAAAGCTCCCTCATCCTGAACTGGAGCAACATATCATAGTTCATCACTGTCATACTTTTAAAAAATGAAGCAAAAACAAGGCTCAGATTATTCCCATTCGATCGTCGCTGGGGGTTTTGAACTGATGTCGTAGACCACCCTCCCGATGCCCTTTACAGTATTAAGAATTCTTCTGGATATAAGATCAAGGATTTCATGAGGAAGCCTTGACCAATCCGCCGTCATACCTTCTACACTATCAACAGATCTTATGGCAAGCACATGATCGTAGGCTCTTCGATCGCCACGTACCCCAACTGATCTAACAGGCAGAAGTACTGCAAATGCCTGCCATGTCTTTTCATACCAACCAGTTTCCTTCAAAGTCTCTATAAGAATACTGTCGGCTTCTTTGAGAATAGCAAGTTTTTCTTGTGTTACCTCTCCAACAATCCTTACACCGAGTCCCGGTCCCGGGAAGGGTTGACGATGAATGATCGAGCGTGGAATCCCCAAGATCTCACCGACAGCTCTCACTTCATCTTTGAAAAGGTTTCTAAGGGGCTCAACAATCTGGAGATTCATTTTCTCTGGAAGGCCTCCGACGTTGTGGTGACTCTTTATTGCCGCCGTCTTTTTACCAGAATGAGCACTTTCGATGACATCAGAGTAAATTGTTCCTTGAACCAAATGTGTGGCACCGTAATCTTGTGCTTGTTTTTCAAAAACTCGAATGAACTGTTCCCCAATTATCTTTCTCTTTCGTTCAGGATCTGTAACGCCCTTCAGTTTCTCAAGAAAGAAGTCTCTTGCATCTATCTTGATGAGATTCAAACCGAGTATCTCTTTAAAAACTCTTGGAACTTCATTTTCTTCATTTTTTCTCAACAACCCATGGTCCACAAAGACGTTCAAAAGGTTTTCACCAATGGCTTTGTGTACAAGCACGCAGGCGACCGATGAATCCACCCCGCCGGACAAGGCTGCTATAACTTTCTTTCCAGACAGGCAGGTTTTGAGTTCCTCAATCTTTTGTTTGACGAAATCTTGCAAATTCCAGTTTGGTAATAGCCCACATATTTTATAAAGAAAATTCTCTATGATTTTCCTACCATGAACTGTGTGTCTCACCTCTGGATGAAATTGCAAAAGCCAGAAACGTTTGCCATCCGTTGCAGCTGCTATGATACCATCCTTAGACTTTGCTGTGACTCTGAAGCCTTTTGGAAGTTCTCTGATGTGATCCGTATGGCTCATCCACACGGTCTGACGAGCTTCTGTTTCTGAGAAAATCAAATCTTTGTGGGTGATCTCAATCTCTGCTCTACCATATTCTCCCGTCTTGCCGGGCTCAACGATTCCACCAAATTCTTGTGAAAGAAGTTGCATTCCATAGCATATCCCAAGCACCTTACCTTCATAGCTGCTAAACCACTTTGGAAGTTTTGGTGCATCCTTTTCATAAACACTTGCAGGACCTCCAGACAAAATGACGGCCCCCAAATCTGATACTTGTACATCTTCATCGAACTGAACCACTTGGCTATAATAACCAAGTTCTCGAATCACTCTTGCGATGAGTTGTGTGTACTGAGAACCGTAATCGACAACGAGCACCCTCATCTCACATTACCTCTCAATTGAAGTATTTCTCTTGCTTCTTGACAGGTTGCAATGGGTCTACCAAGTTCTTTGGCAATTCTGACAACCTTCTCTACGAGTTCTGCGTTTGATTTCGCAAGAATGCCTTTGGATATGTATATGTTATCCTCAAGGCCAACCCTGACATTACCACCCATTGCTATTGCTATGGCAGCCATAGTAAACTCATTTCTACCAATACCAGCCACTGACCAAGTGGCACCATCTGGTAAGCTATCTACCATTGTAACAAGATTTCGAGCATTTGCAGCAATACCTCCAGGTACGCCCATCACGAAGTCAAAATGCAAGTGCCCCTGAACAAGTCCTTTCTTAACAAGCTGCATGGCATTTGCTATGTGTCCCATGTCAAAACACTCAAATTCAGGCATAATACCCTTTTCTTTCATTATCATAGCGAATTTTTCAATCATTGGCATACTATTCATGAAAACATCATTTCCAAAGTTCACAGTCCCAGTTGTGAGAGTAGCCATATCTGGATTTGATTCTAAAGATTGTAATCTCTCCTCTGCACTCATCCACACGGCTCCACCTGTGGAAACCTGAACGATCATGTCTGGACATCTTTCTCTGATCATTTTCACAACCCTCTTGAATATCTCAGCATTTTGGGTTGGTTTTCCTTCATCATCCCTGACATGCAGATGAACTATGGAAGCACCTGCTTGATAAGCCTCATAGGTTTGGGCGGTAATTTCTTCAGGGGTCAGTGGAATGTATGGAGTATCATGTCTTGTAACTTCTGCTCCGCATACAGCAACGGTTATGATCAGTTTATCCATCGTGTCTCACCTTCCTTTGCCTTTCCTTTGGAACTACACAAGTTCCGCTTGCTCTCAAAACCAAAACTGGCGGATCAAGAACTTCACAGGCTGATTCTTGATTCGGTATATTTGCATTGGTTATAACTTTGTATACCTCAAACTTCATCTTTCTTGAGGTATTTCCAACCTCAACTATTTCACCGTGGATTTCAAGAAAGTCTCCTGCAAAAACTGGTTTCAAAAATTCTATTGAATCATAAGCTCTAAACAGTCCTTCATCTCCATCATGTCTTATAAGAAGTTCGGTGGCGACATCACCTATCAGTTGAAGAAGCTTTGCACCATCAACCAATCCACCAGCATAATGAGCATCATGCTGACTCATTCTAACCTTTAGAAAGGCTTTCATTCTCCTTCCCCCTTTCCTGCCTGTTGAAGAGCCACAGACCGAAAAGAACCAACATTCCACCGATGATTGTGTAGAAATTAGGCAAGTTTTTGAGCAATACAGTCTCGGCAATGCTCGTAACAACAGGAATGAAATAGATCGTATTCGTTGTATAACGAGAACCGACACGTTTTATTCCAGTGTTCCAAAAGACATAGGCGACACCAGAACAGATAATGCCAAGATACAGCAAGGACACAATCACCGAGATGTTCAACTGGATCTGTGGCTTTCTTTCAAAGATGACGAATGGAATGAGCGTCAAAACCCCCCACAAGGTTATATTCATAACACCGGCTAAAGAATCAGGATCTGGCATCTTTTCAACGTGATATGTGTAGAGAACCCAAGAAAAAGCAGCACCAAGGAGCATCAAATCACCCAATAAGTTAACCTTGAGGACGAATCTTCCATTCAATATGACCACAGCAACTCCAAAAAAGGAAATAATTGATGCAATATATTCAACCGTAGTGGTTCTTCTTTTCTGAACTATGTGCGAGAAAAGGGTGTACAAGATCGGCGCGCTTGAAACTATCAATGAAGCGTTTGTCGGATATGTATAAACAAGTCCGCTGTTTTCAAAGAAAAAGTACATCGTCACGCCCCAAAACCCTGCAAAGAAGCTATGCCAATTTAGAAGCCTTGGAGCCCTTCTTGTGACCAAGATCAGTGCAGCAGATGCTATCAAAAACCTGATGAAAGCTGCGGTGATTGGCGGAACTGAAAGTACAACTACTCGTGTTGCAACAAAAGAAATGCCCCAAAAGAGTACCACACTCCAAATGAGTAATCTGTGTAACA
Source organism: Pseudothermotoga sp. (assembly GCA_046294065.1). Taxonomy (GTDB): domain Bacteria; phylum Thermotogota; class Thermotogae; order Thermotogales; family DSM-5069; genus Pseudothermotoga_B. The sequence continues at coordinate 549 of JBKBIU010000058.1, read as the reverse complement.
AATTCTACCTCCTCCACATCAAAGATTGTCGCACAAATGATCATAAGTTACAATATATTGGGGGCTTTAGGGTGGAAAAGAGAATCATAAAGGTTTCTTCAGTTGAAGAGCTCATCTCAACTTTAGAAAAAGATTATGGACCAACTTGGTATGAAAAGGTATCATTACAGATCACAGAAACAGCGGGACAAATTGAAGCCGTTGTTAAACCCATAGATAACGTAGATTCAAGAACAGCAATCGAGGAACTGACATCAATAATGAAGATCAAACCCACCTCTCTGCCAGATTTGAGCAATATAGAACAACAGTATTCTAACCCCATTGTCAGCGTAAATATCTCTGAAGACAAAATGGAGGCATCCATATTCATCATACCGGGGTTTAAGAGGGTATTACCAACCATTGACAAAATCAAACAAGCCTTGTTCAACTCAAAGATCGTATACGGTATAGATGAAAAAGCAATCTTATCGGTGATTCAAGAGCAGAAACTCTTTACGGAAGTAGTAGTTGCCCACGGTAAACAACCCGTACCTTCAAAGGACG
>JBKBIU010000341.1:0-1653 GCA_046294065.1 Pseudothermotoga sp. | reverse complement strand
ACTTTATATCAGCTGGAGTGAATCTTCCGTGTATGTCAATGGCGTGAGAGTCACTTCTGGAAGTGATTGGCAAATAACGGGCACAAATCCAAATTACACAGTTTCAACCATGGTCAACATCTCTGGTAATTCAAAGATCGAGATCATTTTGAGAGATTACGCAGGCAATGAAAGAAAGTTTACATTCTACGTTGAAGTCAGTCAATGAATAAAATTCCAGTATCAAAGAAGGGCACAGATCTGCCCTTTTTTGTTAACAAAAACTCAACTGAATAGAACATTATTGAAATAATCTTTGAGGCGATAAAGCGTGATAATCAATATGACAAAAACCATGGAGGTGGTCCTTACGAAGGTGGGGTTAGCTTATAACTTACCAAGAGGAACAAGACCGGATGTGGAGGACTGGGAAGCAGAGTATGATAGCATGGAAGTTGTTATGGATATAAAAAGGTCTATTGAAACTGGAGGGCACGAAGTGATCTTGATGGAAGCTGTGCCCGAAAAATTTATTCCCGTCCTCACTTCTGAAAAGATCGATATCGTCTATAACTTTGCAGAAGGTACCTTCAGTAGAGCAAGAGAAGCCCAGGTTCCTGCAATACTTTCCTTCTATAACATCCCCTATACAGGTTCAGATGCGACGACATTAGCTGTCTGCCTTGACAAAGCACTTACAAAACAAATACTTTTAACAAAAGATATTAAGACCCCACGTTTTCAAGTGATTCGTTCACCGCAGGAAAAACTCAGGAAAAATATGAGATTTCCTTTGATCTTGAAGCTCAATGCCGAAGGTTCTTCAAAAGGTATCTCTGAAACGGGACTTGTACATGATTACGACGAGTATAAAAAGGAACTCGACAGATTGTTTTCTATCTACAACGAGCCAGTTCTGGTGGAAGAATTCATAAGGGGCAGAGAGTTCACTATAGGTGTTTTGCAAGAAGGTAATAAGTACCGTGTGCTTCCAATAATGGAGATTCATTTTAAGCACGGTAAAGAGTTCTACAGCTACAAAGTTAAAAAGAACTCAGACTACTACGTAGATTACACCTGTCCTGCAAGGATTGAACCGACACTTGAAAAGAAATTGAAGAACATGGCAATCAGAATCTGTAAAACTTTAGAGATCAAAGATGTGGCAAGAATGGATTTAAGAGTTTCTCAAGAAGACGGCAATCCTTATTTTCTCGAGATCAACCCACTTCCAGGAATGGCGAAGGGATTCTCAGATCTACCTAGGATAGCCGAAATAGCTGGTTTTGATTATGAAGATTTAGTACTCCACATACTTGACAACGCAGTACAGAGAAATGGTTTATTAGACCATGTCCATGTATAAGCGGGGGTGATAGATGGTGAACCCCAGAGATTTTAAGAAAATAGCGATCATTGGTGCCAGTGAAAATGATAAGAAATATGGCAACAAAATTGTGAAAGATTTGCACCGTAAAGGTTTTGAAGTTTTCCCTGTGAACCCTAAAGGTGTTGTGATCGAAGGTATCAAGTGCTTTAGAACAGTCGAGGAGTTACCAAAGGATGTTGAACTCTTAGTCTTTGTCATTCCACCTGAAAAAGGCTTGGAGGAGGTACAAAAGGCAGTAGCTATCGGTTACAAGAGGTTTTGGTTTCAGCCAGGTGCTGGTTCAA
>JBKBIU010000340.1:0-1657 GCA_046294065.1 Pseudothermotoga sp. | reverse complement strand
ATCGTGATTGATAAGACTAAAATATAGTATCGGTGATAAAATAAAAATAGGAAGAATGTACTCAGATGAAACAGTGTTTTACACAGATTTTCGGGAGGAATATGGAATGACGCGTGAGCAACTAATGGAAGTTGTTGCTGAGCGAATAGCTAGATGTACAGCATGCGCACTTCATACAAGCCGAACCAACGTAGTTGTTGGTGAAGGTAGTTTGAATACACCAATAATGTTTGTTGGAGAAGGACCCGGTGAAGAGGAAGACAAAACAGGAAGACCCTTTGTTGGAAAAGCAGGACAACTTCTGACAAAAATCCTTGAATCGGTTAATATTAATCGTGAAGATGTTTACATATGCAATGTTGTGAAATGTAGACCACCAAACAACAGGACTCCCAAGCCTGATGAGCAAAAAACTTGTGGTCATTTTCTTCTTGCACAGATAATGATCGTGGATCCAAAGATCATAATCCCGCTTGGTAGTACTGCTTTATCTTTCTTTCTCAATCAAAACCTTTCAATCTCAGAATATAGGGGGAAGGAAATAGATTGGAAAGGTGGTATAAAACTCTTTCCAATGTTTCATCCAAGTTTCCTGCTGAGAAATCCTTCAAAGGAGAAGGGATCGCCCAAGGATCTTACTTGGCAGGATATAAAGAAGGTAAGAGCGTTCTTCGATCAGTACAAAAGGAGGTAAGATTATGGCAAGGGGCAGAAAGAAGATTCTAACACCCGCACTTGAGGATTATTTAACTATCATTTACGAAATTCAGCAAAAGCAACCAGCCGCAAGAATCAGCACTATTGCTCGTAAGGTGGGAGTAAGTCTTCCCAGTGTCACGAATGCTGTTAGACGTTTGGCAGACCTTGGTTATGTGGAGTATGAAAAATATGGACTCATAGTCTTGACGAACAAAGGAAAACGAAAGGCACAAATCATGCGTGTTCTACAGCAAAGGATCTGCAATTTCTTCTATTATGTCTTGGGAGTACCCATGGACGTTTCCGACAAAATCTCTAAGCACTTGTCACACTATCTCACAGCTCGAGCACGGGAAAGGGTAAAAGAATTCTACAGATTGATCCTCGACTTTGATGAGTCAAAAGCAAAAGATCTTAGAGGATTCATTGAGCAGAGTAGAAAGCTGATTAATGTGCAGCAACTTCCACAAGAAGTACTTGAAGATATAAAAGCAGCCGAGGCTGAAGAAGAAGAGGGTGATTGATGGTGCCTAATGTTCTCGTCACTGGTGGAGCTGGATTCATAGGATCGCATTTGGTGGATAGATTGGCCCAAGAAGGTTACAAAGTTGTTGTGGTGGATAATCTTTCTACTGGAAAGGTAGAAAATCTGAACCGAAATGTTTTATTTTATCAACAAAGTATCGAAGATGACGAGATGATGGAACGCATTTTCATGCTGCACAAATTTGATTTTGTGTTCCATCTTGCTGCTCAAGCGAGTGTCAGTATTTCTGTGAAGGACCCAGTAAAAGATGCCAAAGTGAATATCTTGGGAAGTCTTGTTCTTTTAGAAAAGAGTGTGAAATACGGTGTGAAGAAATTCATCTTTTCTTCGACGGGTGGAGCAATCTATGGAGAGAACGCACCAGTACCAACCAACGAAGCCACGGTACCCTGTCCAATATCTCCCTATGGG
>JBKBIU010000339.1:0-1658 GCA_046294065.1 Pseudothermotoga sp. | reverse complement strand
AACTGGAATCACAGTACAGTTTATTGTTCAACCAGAAGTTCGGTTTGAAAAAACTCCTGCTCACAACTGGACATACAAATAATCAATTACTACTGCAGTCCCTTGCAAGAAAAACTTGGGAGTTTTTATCTGACTTACCTAATGAATCTATGAACATTGGTATAGGTTGGGGTACAACGATGTTCACATTGGCAACCTATGACTTTAGAATCGAAAAATTCAAATGGAGTGTATTACCACTCTCTGGTGGGACCTTCAAACTATCGGACAAGCATTTTGATTCAAATTTCATAGCTCAGAATTTTGCAGAAAGGTCTGGTGCAAAAGCAATTCCCGTCTATTTTCCTTTTCTTATGGACAATCATGAACAAAAGAAACAATTTCAAGAGACAGAGGAATTCAAGTACTTAAACTCCATTTGGAGCAATTTAGATATCGTGATATGTAGTGTGGGGTATTCTATTTCTCGCTCGCCGCTGTTCCGACAAAATGTTTTTGATGGTTCAATTTTGGATAGACTTGAAAAACTCGGTATAGTTGGTGATATTCTCACTCATTATTTTGATATCAATGGCAAAATTTACGACCTTGACTTTATGCAGAAAGTCAACAATATAACGATGGAACAGTACATGAAAGCTAAAACAAAGATTGTCGTAGCAGGCGGGTTTCATAAAATTGAAAGTATAGTTGGTCTTCTGAGAGGTAATCTCACTGACATACTGATAACGGATGAAAACACCGCGAGAAATGTCATTGAATACATTTCTGAGAAGAACTGGAGGTAGTGTTAGCCTTGAGCATTCAGATACTCAATCTAAATCCTTGTTATGACCACTGGGTGATCATTTCAAACCCACCGAGGACTCCGAATGTACTTAGAGGAGATCACGTTGTGAAACTGGTTGACGGCAAAGGATTGAACATTGCGAGAGTTTTAAACATGCTTGGGTTCAAGGACTATAAATGCATAAACATCCTTGGAGGTGATGTGGGAAAGATCATACATGCAAAATGTAGAGAGGATAATATAAAGACCTTAGATTTTTGGATCAAAGATGAAAACAGGATAAACACAGCGATCGTTTATGAGTATGAAAAAAGAATGCTCATGGTCAATGAACCAGGACCAATCATGCAGAGAGATGAAATAAATGATTTTCTTGATTTCTTCTCTCTTGTTTTGGAGAAAAATAGTACGTTGATTATCTCAGGAAGTGCGCCCAGAGGCTTTGGAGTAAAAGATATGGCAAAGATCGCAGAACTCGCCAGGAAAAATTCCTGTAGATTGATGATAGACATATCTGGAGAATGGTTGAAAGAATTGGTAAACTTTGAACCTGAAATGGTTAAGGTGAATGCCGATGAATTGAGAATAGCATTGAATCTTCAACAGATAGACTTGGCAGATCTTTATCAAATAAAGAAACAATACAACATACAAGTTTTGTGTGTAACTTATGGCAAGGATGGTTCAATAACATTTGTAAATGACAGAATCATTCGTGTGAAGCCAAAGGTTATTCACTCAGATTATTCTGTGGGTTGTGGAGATTCTTTTTTTGCAGGTTATCTCTATTACGAAGCTTTGAACAAATCTATTGAAGAACGACTGGTCTTTGCAACGGCATGCGGCACAGCGAATACCTTGAAATATG
>JBKBIU010000057.1:0-7887 GCA_046294065.1 Pseudothermotoga sp. | reverse complement strand
GGCTGGTAGCGAAAAATTGATTGATACTGGCAATTATGGTCTTTACATTTATCAGACTCTGAACGGATATCTTGTCCAGAGAATTGTAAAGAGTCAAACGTTCTTGTATCAGTCTTTGGGCACGCGAAAAGGCTCTCTCAAATTCGAGTTTTATCAATTCACCAACGGTCCTCACCCTTTTGTTACCAAGGTGATCCTTGGTGTCCATTATCTCAGGGTTTCTACTCACATCTAACAAGTATCTCGTAGCCAGAACAATATCAAGGGTGGTGAGAACAGGATCTTGCGATTCATAATTTCTCGTCTCAGCTTCTTCTTCTGAGATCCCTTCGATCTGTACAAGATACTTCTTATAAGCTTGGTTCAATCTTTTGTTTATTTTGTAACGTCCCACATCGGACAACTCAAATCTCTCGGTATTGAAATATAATCCCGCCAAATAGGCTCTTGCTGCGTTGACTCTTGGAATTTCACCTGGCTTCAGCTTCCTGAATATTTCCATATGGGCTTTATCGGAATCTACCTCACCGTAAGCATCGATCATCTTTTCAAGAGTCTTCTGAGCAGCTGGATGAGCCCTCACTATGGTTGAGAGTTTCGATTCTAAGATAGTCTTAGCAGCTGATTTAGTGAGAATTCCACCTTTTTCAACGATCTTTTCCCCATCGATAACAACGTCATGCAGAATGATCGAACCGACTGCCTTTTCCATAGTGTATTCATCGTCGGCGTCTATCGCCTCAGGGAAGAGTTTGAGAATCTCCAAGTCATCTTCATACCCAAGGGCTTTGAAAAGCAAGAACAGATTTATTCGTCTCTTACGATCGATTCTTGCGTAAAACATGTTTTCTGATGTGTGATATAGTATTTCCAACCAGGCACCTCTCACCGGCAAGAAATGTGCAACATATATGGGTGCTGTGACCTGTGTTTTTGGTATCTCGTCCACGAAATAAACACCGGGTGCTCTCACCAATTGGCTTACTATAACTCTCTCGGCACCGTTGATGATGAAGGTACCGTTTTGAGTCATGTAGGGTATGGAACCAAGAAATGCCTCATCTTGGCGCATCTCTCCACTATTAACATCGGTGATTCTTACTGTCGCATAAACAGGAACCGTGTGAGTTAATCCTTTTTGTTTACACTCTTCAACTGGTGCGTTTGGTTCTCCAATTTTTGTAGAGATGAATTCCAAAAGAAGGCCTTTTTCACCACGTTTCAAATCTCCTTTGTGTGGTTGAGAACTGATTGGAGAGAATTTCTTGAGGACCTCCATTATACCGTTCTCTAAAAAATCTTTGTAAGAATCGATCTGCATCGATATGAGGTTAGGCACCTTTACTGCATCTTGTATGCGACCGAAGGTGAGTCGTTCCCTTCTTCCATATCGAACGGTTCGCATCAAATCACCCCATTTTGTGGTAGAATCTCCTAAGGAGCAAAAAAGACATGAAAACTACAGAGTAGCAGAGACACCAAAATATGTTAACACAAAACAACCTATACCAGCTATGCTGGTATAGGTTTGATACATATTTTTTTCCATCAAGAAAAGCTATTCACATTACTTCAAAGTAACCTCTGCTCCAGCCTCTTCAAGCTTCTTTTTCATATCTTCTGCTTCGTTCTTTGGCACACCACTCTTAACGATAGCATCTGGACTTCCTGCTTTTTCAACCAAATCTTTTGCCTCTTTCAAACCAAGTCCTGTTATTTCTCTTATTACCTTAATAACTCCTATTTTGTTAGCACCAAAGCTCTTTAATATGACATCAAATTCTGTTTTTTCTTCAGCTTGAGCCTGAGGAGCACCAGCTGCAGCTGGAGCTGCAACAGCGGCAACGGCAACAGGAGCGGCTGCCGTAACACCAAACTTTTCTTCAAGAGCCTTGACAAGCTGAGCAAGCTCAGCGACTGTTAACTTTTCAATTGCCTCAACAATCTGTTCTACATTCATTTTACCACACCTCCGTCATTGTGATTTTTTCTCTTTGACAGCATTCAAAACATACATGAGTTTTCTGATCGTTCCACTCAACACATAGACTAAATTAGTAATAGGTGCTTGCATCCTTCCAAGTACCATGGCATACAGTTCCTGTCTTGTTGGAAGATTCGCCAAATCACTCACTTGATCGCCTTCGAACCATTTCCTTTCAAGGTAAGCACCTTTGAAAATACCTTCCAGCTTTCTTTCTTTGGCAAATGAAGTAACAACCTTTATCGCATCTACGGGATCACCAGAGCGAACATACAGAACTGCTGTTGGTCCAGCCAGGACCTTTTCGAACTCATTTGGATCGTAACCAACCTCGGACAGGGCTTTACCTATCAAAGTATTTTTGGCTACGGTGAAATGAGCTGCTCTCTGATACTTTGAATAGATTCTGCGTCTGATTTCTCGCATCGTTGCTACATTAAAACCTGTGTAGTTCACGAACAATATTAGCGAAGAGTCGCTGAATTCCTCCTTGAGCTTTTTCAGTATCTGCTGTTTTTGCTCTTTTGTTATCAATTTTGCACCTCCTTTCACAACAAAAAAGGTCTCTTAACCAAGAAGAGACCCCACGCCACAAGATGAGCGATCCAAAATCTTGCCTCGGTAGGCGGGGAGTACCTCTTCTAAGAACCTACTTTCTTCGGCAACATTATTCACTTTACATCATTTCATTGTGCAGCCTCAAGATCTACCTGATCAACCTTTATTCCAACTCCCATAGTGGAAGTGACTACAACTTTCTTTATGAACTGACCTTTGACACCTGCTGGTCTCAGAGCGATTATTTGTTTGTATGCGGCGATCAGGTTTTCTTTCAGTTTCGAAGTATCAAAAGACCGTTTTCCGATTGGAACATGCAAACAACCGGTTTTATCACTTCGAACCTCTACCCTACCCATTTTAAACTCTTTAACCGCTGATTCTACATCATCGGTCACAGTACCTGATTTTGGTGATGGCATCAAGCCACGTGGACCGAGAATTTTTCCCAGTTTACCTATTGATTTCATCATATCTGGTGTTGCTATAGCAACATCAAAATCAGTGAAGTTTTCATTGGTTATCTTTTCAACCAATTCATCGCCACCAACATAGTCTGCCCCAGCACTTCTTGCTTGGTCAGCTTTATCACCTTTTGCAAAGACCAATACTCTCACAGTTTTACCAGTTCCATGCGGGAGTGCAACGGTACTACGAACCTGCTGTTCTGGCCTCTTTGTATCTATGTTCGTTGACATATGCAACTCGATAGTTTCATCAAACTTTGCCGTTGCTGTTTGTTTCACCAAATCAAGGGCTTCGTCTATCTTATACAGTCTTGCTCTATCAATTTTCTTTCTTATCTCCTCATATCTTTTGGAGTGCTTCGGCATACGCCTCCTCCCTTCTGAGTCAGTCTACGACTTCAATTCCCATGCTTCTTGCGGTACCTTCAACTATCTTTACTGCCGCTTCAAGATCGTTGGACGTTAAATCGGGCATCTTTATCTTTGCAATTTCCTCTACTTGCTTTCTGGTGACCTTTCCAACATTCTTTCGTTTTGCCTCACCAGAACCTCTTTCAAGTCCCGCTGCCTTCTTCAACAAAAACGATGCAGGTGGTGTTTTGACGACAAAGCTAAAAGACCTATCTTCGTAAACCGTTATAATAACCGGTAAGATCATTCCAGCCTTGTCGGCAGTTTCAGCATTGAATCTTTTACAAAACTCCATTATATTGACTCCTCGCTGACCTAAAGCAGGACCTACAGGAGGAGCAGGAGTAGCCTTACCGGCGGGAAGCTGCAACTTGACCTCAGCCACAACCTTCTTAGCCATTCATTTCCCTCCTTTGGTGGTCTGGGAAAATTTCCCTCCCACTTACTGAATCTTCTCTACCTCTGAAGTTTTAACGGTCACTGGGGTTTCTCTTCCAAATATCGTAACTGCAACACGCAGTTCCTGTTTCTCTGGATCTATCTCTTTAACCACACCGGCAAAATCTTCAAATGGTCCCGACGTTATTTTTACAACATCACCAATGCGGAAACCAAACTCAATTTTGACAGGCTTTGCTTTTTCTTCGTAAGTTTCCAAACCCGCAAGTCTCAGAATCGCACGAGCTTCCTTTGTCTTCAGTTCCAATGGTTGTCCGCCAGAGGACACAAAATCTATGATATTTGGCACAGTCCTTGCAAACTGCCATGTTTCATCATTCATCATCATCTCGACGAAAATATAACCTGGAAACAATCTTCTTTTATGAGTTTTAGCTATTCTGATCTCTTTTCTCGTGCCAAGATCAACTATCTCAACACGACCGCTTGTATCGGCTAGAATTTTTCTACCTTCCGCAAGAAGCTCGCCGTTCTTAACCTTCTTGCCTTTACTAACCCTTTGTGAATCAAAGACTTCCAAAGGAATATGGTACACATCTATTTCTCCGTCTTCTCTCTGAATCTCCACATGTTTTACTCTCTCATTTTCAACTATCTTCCCATCGAGTTCACAGATGTACTCAAAGTCCTTCGTCAGAGGCATGCCTTGTTTTATTCGAGCACCGGTCTTTATACCAGTTTCAAGTTTTGAACCCTCCGGTAGGAAGTAAGTCTTGGAATATTTTCTATCTATTGTTTCAACAACGATTTTTCTATAATTTCTAATATTAACTATCGTCCCACTATGCCTAACATGAATTGCTGATTCCTCGGCAAGTAGGTCACCCTTTTGAACATCTGAACCGTTTTTCACAACTATCTTCGCGTTCAGAGAGACTGCATGTCGTTTTATTGACTTTGCAGTCGCATCAAGGATCGTTTCTTCTGGAACAAGCACTCTACCAAAAAAACGACTGGACCCTGTTGACTTTATCTTCGCCTCCAGGTTCTCTTTTGCCGTCTGTTCAAAACCTGCCATGGTTCTCAAAATGAACCATTTTTTCTTCACATCTATCACCCTATACCCAGGGCCCTCAACAATGCTCTAATGCTCCCCGAGAAGAACATATCAAGCAAAAAGAAATAAACACCCATCACTGCAAGTATCAAAATAACCACAGAAGTGGATGTGAGCAATTCATTCTTGTTAGGCCAATGTGTCTTCTTTGCCTCAGCAAAGATTTCTTTGAAAAATCTCTTGATTTTCTCCATCTGTATCCCTCCAGGATACGAAAAATTGGCAGGGCCGGCAGGACTCGAACCTGCAACCCCCGATTTTGGAGACCGGTGCTCTACCCAATTGAGCTACGGCCCTTCGCCTCACTTAGATTCGTTATGAACGGTGTGCTTATCACACTTTGGGCAATACTTTTTGAGGCTCAATTTGTCTTTGTCATTCTTGCTTTTATCAGTGTAATAATTCTTCGTACCACAGACTGAACACTTAAGGGATATCTTATTTCTCATTTTCTCACACCTCTTATTCGTAAGAAATGGTGGTGAGGGGAGGATTTGAACCTCCGAAGGCGTTCCGCCAGCGGATTTACAGTCCGCCCCCTTTGGCCGCTCGGGCACCTCACCACCCGTTTGTTGGAGCCAGCGAAGGGACTCGAACCCCCAACCTGCTGATTACAAATCAGCCGCTCTGCCGGTTGAGCTACGCTGGCACCATATCGTTGTCAATTATATTCTCTTACAATTTGATTGTCAAGGAACAGCATATTGAAGATACAACATTTGGTCTCAAATAAGATTAAGCGATTGTATCGTCTTGGAAAAAATTAACTGAGAATACCTTTCAAATCATCCAGAACAAAATCAAGTTTTTGCCTCTTCAATGTTTCAGTCGTGGGTATACCCCTTTCATCCCAACCTCTCAGTCTGTAATATTCACTGAGTAATTGATCATACTTATCTTCCTCAAGTTTCATTCCATCGACATCTTGATCAAACCATCTCTTTGGTGGATAGTCCATACGCCTGTTCCAGTTGCCCTTGAACTCTCTCACCCAGTAGCATCTTATCAAAGAATAGACCCTATCTGCCGCCTCAAAGATCTTTGATAATGTCCAGTCCTTTCCAGTGATGGCACTCAAAATCTTTGCATACCACTCAAGGTCCAATCCAAGCTCTACCCATGGCAAGCGGCAGGCAGTCAACATCTCAAACATGCCGCCCCTTATGCGTTGTTGTTCAATCACTTTGGTCGCTTTTTCTGGTGAATAGGTCATCACGTACTTGGATGTTGCACCTTCTTCTAACGGCGAAGTCCCTATTTCCCATGCAATAATCCAGGCTTCTTTGTGGTGTGCACCAATGGCACTCGTTCCGTAGGCAAGAGCCATGGCTGGGTATATATAACAGTTGTAAGCAGATACTTCAAGTCCTTTCACATGCATGGAAATATCTTCAAGATTGAGCCTTTCTGCTGCTACTTTGACACCTTCTGCAAGTAAATCAGCCAGTTCGCCATCACGATAAGCAATCTTTTTAGTCAGTTCAACAGCCTTTTCGTATTCTCCAAAACCGGGTGCGTCCTTTATTTTGCCTTTTTCATGTGCTTCCATCGCAAAGCTCAGGACTACGCCCAGTGAAATAGTGTCCATACCCAGTTCATCAGCCAATCTATTCAAAACCGCCACTTTGTTCAGTGCCGGCATACCTGTGTTAGGTCCTAACATGCCAACATTTTCGTAATCAAGTTCACTCTCCTTACCTTCCATGTCAAGGACAACATTTCCACAGATCATGTTGCAATTGGGGCATCCTCTCTTTGTCACCCTCATTGCCTCCATAGAATATCCATCAACACATCTGGCATATTCAAACTTCACTTGCGAAAAGTTTCTTGTAGGTAGTGCACGATTCTTATTAGCCCATTCGAGTGTGGCAAGTGTCCCTTGCCTCATCCAAAAATCGTAAGCTGGCAACTTGGGAATAGTTTTGTAAACTTCTTTTGTGTACTCTTCAAAGGCCTTCTTATCTTTCACCTCAACATCTTTTGTTCCTTTCAAAACAATTGCTTTGAGCTTTTTGCTTCCCATGACTGCGCCCATTCCAGGCCTTCCACCAGAACGACCCTCCTGTGATATAACCACAGCAAATTTCACCAAGTTTTCACCTGCCGGACCTATACTCAAGATTCCAACATGATCTCCATGAACTTGTTTCAATTTTCTTTCAGTCTCAAAGGTGCTTAAACCCCACAATCCTTCTGCGCTCAAAATACTCACATGGTCGTCTTCAACATAAAGATAAACAGGTTTATCAGAGGTTCCTTCTACAATTATCGCCATGTAACCTGCTTTTCTTATGTGGACAGATGCCATCGTGCCAATATTTCCATCACCGTATCCACCTGTCAAAGGGCTTTTGGAAGCTATCACAAGCTTCCCTCCACTGGGAGTTCTAAGACCATTGAAGGGGCCTGCAGCTACTACGAGTTTGTTTTCACTTGACAATGGGTCAACACCTTTCACTTCATCCCAGATGATTTTAGTTGCAAGACCTCTTGCACCCATGAAATCATCCAATGTCTTTTCGTCGATCTCTTCCCTTGTCACCCTTCTTGTTGAAAGATTCACTCTCAGTATCATGAAGATTTCCCCCTTTTATAGGATATTCACACTCTGAGTATAACAAAATTAACCATCCTATCCAACAGCAGGAACTCTTGAAAGAGATTGCGCAAAGTCGTATAATGAGCATGAAACGGAGGTGTTTTCATGTATTTGCAAGAAGTTATAGAAAGGCTCAACAGATACTGGGCAGATGTGGGATGCATGATAGATCAACCCTACGATATGGAGGTTGGGGCTGGAACCTTTCATCCTGCCACCTTTTTTGGGTCACTGCGTGAAGGCGAATGGAAGGTAGCATTCGTTCAACCAAGTCGCAGACCAGCCGACGGAAGATACGGCGAGAACCCCAATCGTCTTCAAAGATATTTTCAATACCAAGTCATCATAA
>JBKBIU010000056.1:0-7975 GCA_046294065.1 Pseudothermotoga sp. | reverse complement strand
ATATGGAGTTATCCCGCAGGTTGGAACATGGTTGATGGAATAATGAACTATCACTTTGCAAACTGTATATATGCCTATCTGAAAGGTGAACTGAAGAACGTTGGTTCGGTTCTTGAAACAACCTATCTTGAGACGGAAAATATCTACGGCTGTTGGAACATGCTGGACAGTCATGACACAGAAAGACTGGCAACGGTGATCGAAAACAAGAACCTTAGAAAATTGGCTATAGTGATGCAGTTCACATACCCTGGTGTTCCTGTCATTTACTATGGCACCGAGATCGGCATGAAAGGTGGCAGGGACCCTGAATGCCGCGCACCAATGATTTGGGAAGAAGAAAAGTGGGACTTAGACCTTCTGAACTTTTACAGAAAACTCATCACAATTAGGAAGCAAGAACCAGCTTTGAGGTTCGGTACCTTCAAAGTTCTTTGTGAAGATCCACTGGTCTATCTCAGAAAAACACCTTACCCTTTGCACAATATGGTAATTGCCATAAACAAAGATTCGGTGGATAAAAAGATCACAGTTTCCCTTACAGATGGCAAGCTCTTGGCTGGTCAATTTGTGGATCTTCTTACCATGGAAGAATTCCCATTGGTATCCGGGACCTTGAGACTGAAGGTGAAGGCGAAAAGTTTTGCTATGCTGAAAATGAGGTACTATAGAAATCAAGGCTACGATCAGTACAGAAGAATTTTTTGAAAATCCCAATTTTTCATACAGAAGTGATCCACTTCGAGCTCTTCAGTTGTAACGGTAACTTTTGGAGAAATTCGAAAATATAAGGCAGCAAATTCAACTTTAACATCATATCCAATACTGGCAACATATTTCTAGACCATCGCGATTTACAGATTTTTACCAATGAAAGAGAAATGTTCAGTTACAAAAATACATTTAGTGATGCTTTTCAAAAAGCGCTTTTCCTCACTTGCATCTCACACCTTCGTGATTTGTTTACATAAGGGACCCCTTGAATTGGTTCGTTAGGCTAACATTTATATTACCTATAGATTGAATTATCTACTATCTCTAACAATTATTAGATGTGTAATCGAATCGTTTTTGTATTTACAATAACGGAACACATGTGATATAATCTAAAAGGAACTATCCATCTTAAGGAGGGATGCATGTGTTGAAAGTAAGGACACTTCTGTTGTTAATCCTCTCGATTCTTGCGCTCGCAGTCTTTGCTCAACAAAGGGTAGGGACTTTCGTAGACGAAGTTATTGTAGTCATGGAACCAACATCAGAAGCAGCCATTCGAAGGATGGAGGCGGGAGAATTCGACGTTTATGCCATGACGCTGTCTTCACCAGAACTGTTCAAACGAGTTAGGGGAAGCCCGGTACTCGGATATGAATCTTCTTACGGTTCTTACAACGAACTCACCTTTAACCCCGTTGGTCCCACCTTCCCGGACGGGAGACTGAACCCGTTCTCGGTCCCTGAGATCCGTGAAGCGATGAACTGGCTCGTCGATAGAAATTACATAGTCAAAGAAATAATGGGTGGCTTGGCTATCCCAAGGTACTTCCCCATCAACTCAGTTTCTGCAGACTATGTCGAGTTGATAGACGTTGTTAGGGCCTTGGAAAACAGATACCAGTACAATTTTGAAAGAGCCGAGAAAGTTATAACAGAACAGATGCTGAAACTTGGAGCACAAAAAGTTAACAACATATGGACTTACAAGGGTCAACCGGTAGAAATAATTCTCCTAATAAGAATTGAAGACGAAAGAAGACAAATAGGAGACTACGTAGCTGACCAGCTCGAAAAGATTGGTTTCAAAACCATACGTGATTACAAACGCGCAGCTGAAGCTTCCCCGATCTGGCTTTCTGGAAACCCGGCCGATGGCAAGTTCCACATTTATACTGGTGGATGGATCACGACTGCTGTTCCAAGAGACTTGACTGGAAACTTAGACTATTTCTACACCCCAAGAGGACGTCCAAATCCGCTGTGGCAGGCATACAAGCCTTCTGAGGAATTTGACAGGATCTGTGAGATACTAGCCAACAAAGAATTCACATCTACACAAGAGAGAAGAGAGCTCTTCGCCAAGGGTCTTGAGCTTTCTCTGAAAGATTCGGTAAGAATATGGACCAACGACAACATGTCATTCGTGCCCAAACTCAAAAATGTCCTTGTAACAGCAGACTTGTACGGTGGTATATCTGGCTCTTGGCTCTGGCCTTACACAATCAGGTTTGAAAACAAAGTTGGCGGAACGATGAGAATAGGTTTACCATCAGGTTTGACCGATCCTTGGAACGCAATAGCCGGTTCCAACTGGATCTATGACATGATGTTGATACGCTCCACTGGTGCAATGGCTTACATGCCGGATCCTTACACAGGCTTGTACTATCCATACTCTTTCGAAAAGGTTGAAGTCACCATCAAAGCAGGCTTACCGGTAAGGAAAACTTTGGACTGGGTCGAGTTGAAATTTGAACCTGAAATAGTAGTTCCATCCGATGCCTTCATCGATTGGGATGCTAAAGAACAAAGGTTCATAACCGTCGCTGAAAAACATGGTAATCAAAAGCTTACTGCCTTGAGAAAGGTCACCGTTCAATATCCAAAGGACCTTTACAACAGAAAGATGCACGACGGAAGCACTTTTGATGCGGCAGACTTGATCTTTAAGATGATTCTCACCTTTGATAGAGCAAACAAAGATAGTCCATTCTTCGATGAATCAGCTGTACCTGCCTTTACAAGCTTTTTGAAAGTTTTCAAAGGTTTCAGGATAGTCAGCACCGATCCATTCATTGCAGAATACTACACAGATCTGTGGTATCCAGATGCCGAATGGAACGCTGGAACGGGAGCCAACGTCTTCTGGCCATACTATGACCAAGGACCTGCTCCATGGCATGTACTGGCAGTAGGGTTCTACGCAGAAATGCAAGGCAAGGCAGCCTTCTCAAGCGCAAAAGCTAAAAAACTCAATGTTGAGTGGCTTAACTACGTTGCAGGGCCAACGATTCCAGTTCTCAAAGCATCCATAGACGAGATGATCGCAAAAGGATGGATACCCTACGAGAAAGTTCTGACCCAATATGTACCAAAAGAAAAATTACTCTCCAAATATCAGAATTTGTTAAGGTGGTACAACCAGAAGGGACACTTCTGGGTAGCCTGGGGACCACTATATCTAGAGAAGGCATTCCCAATAGAAAAAGTTGTTCAACTGAAAAGATTTGAGCAATATCCATTCCCAGTTGAGAGATGGGCAGGCTTCCAAGCGGCGCCAGTTCCTCAAGTCATGATTGAAGGGCCTTCGGCAATTAGAATTGGTGAAACCGCTGCCTTTGATTTATTCATCGAATTTGAAGGTCAACCATATCCAGCAAGTGATATAAGCGGTGCTGTGTACTTGCTATTCTCTCCCGAGGGAACATTACTTTTGAAGGGCAATGCTGAACCTCTTACCGATGGCTGGTTCGCTTTCGAGATACCAGCAGATTCAACAAAATCTCTTACCCCAGGCGTCTACAAACTTGAGGTTGCTGTGACATCTATTAAAACTGCTCTACCTGGAATGGGCGCAATAGATGTGATAGTGAGAGGGAGATAAATCTCCACAAAACACCAAGACAATCGAATGGGGGGCATGTCCCCCCATTTGTTGAAATGAAGGGAGGATTCAGCAATCGATGAACGATAAAGAAAAGATTCAAAGATCTAATCTGAAAAGGATACTAAGGTATTTTCTTATAAGAATCATCATCATGGCGATAACCCTGGTCATAGGTGTGTACGTGGTAATATTGGTTGCGAACATGGGAGGTGCCGTTGACAACATAAGAAAATCACAGATCAGAGAAGCCATAGGGACAAGTCTTCTGGGGGACGAAGTTTACAGGATGATGAAGCCAGAAGAGAAACGTGAATATGTGAAGATGTTAGAAGAAGTAGAATTCAAAAGACTCGGACTTGACCAACCTTTTGTGATTAGAAGTTTCCTTTACCTCAAGCAGGCTTTGACCTTAAATCTGGGAAACGCCGAACGGTTAACCAGCGACACGGGCTCGAGACAGGTCAGGTTAATCATTTTGGAAAGGCTAGCTCCAACCTTGGTCCTGATGATGACGGCTTTCTTGATTCTTTTCTTTGTCGCTTTAACCTTTGCTCTGTTTTTGTCTCGGCGGTATGGTAGTTTCTTTGACAAAATGATAATTGCCTTGGCACCGCTTTCAGCAGCTCCTGCTTGGTTTTACGGTATATTTCTCATACTTCTTTTTGCTGCGGCTTTAAAGCTTCTTCCCTTTGGTGGGATGGTTCGAGTTCCTCCACCAGACAATAATCTTGAGTATTTCCTGAGTCTTCTAAGGCATCTTGTTCTTCCTGTCTCTTCTGTTCTTTTGAGTTCAATCTTTATCTCTACATATAACTGGAGAACCTACTTTTTAATCTATTCCAGTGAAGACTATGTTGAGATGGCAAAGGCAAAAGGCCTCAGCTCGGCGATGATTGAAAGAAGATATGTCCTAAGGCCTACGATGCCTGCCATAGTCACTTCTTTTGCACTCTCTTTAATTGCGCAGTGGATGGGTAGCATAACTCTCGAAACGGTCTTCAACTGGCCCGGGCTTGGAAGAAGAATCTATGAAGCCATAAACAACTTTGACTCTCCTGTCATAATAGGTGCCAATGTAATTTATGCCTATCTACTTGCAATAACAGTCCTTGCACTGGATGTAATCTATGCAATACTCGATCCAAGAGTAAAGGTTGGAGCTGGGGGTGTAAGACAATGAGCGCAATTGTGCGAAGACTAAAAGAACTCAAGAATTATCCATCTGCGATCTTTGGGCTTTCCATAATTGGTTTTTTGGTGATACTATCTATTTACACTGTGATTGCCATACCCTACTCGCAGGCAACTAAGCTTTGGCGTGGTGCAGATCAAATTTGGATTGAAAACCCAAGATTTGCTCGGCCCATTTTCTTTGATTGGTTCACACCAAAAAAACTTGCAAGAACCATAATCGCTGATTCCACAAATAACCCAGCTGCTAAGATCGTTGAAAGACATGAAAAGGATGTAGAAATCAGAATAATTCTTGAGTTCGAATTTCCCTACGACGAATTTCCAACTGAAATAACGCTTTTCATGAATACAAAATTTTCAGACAGTAACATGTATGGTACCTTTTACTGGGAAACACCCGATGGGAGAAAAATCTCCTTGAAAAGAGGATCTATAAAATCAAGAGATTCTTACGAAATGTCTCAAGACACAGTGTTAAGAAGGCGATTAACAGGTAAAGATGCACACATAGGGCTTTTTTCTAAACCATCAAATCAAGATGATGGCGCACCGTTGAAAGGAAAGTATAAGCTCATAATCGAAGCCTTGTCTTTTAATCCTGATGATGATCTTGATGCCCAGCTGGTCGTCTATGGAACAATCCATGGTATAGCCGGTACGGACCACTTGAGAAGAGACCTAAGAGTAGCCTTATTCTGGGGAGCTCCCATTGCCTTGATTTTTGGTTTGCTGGCTGCTGTAGGTACCGCTGTATTGACAATGCTCATAGCCGCAACAGGAGCATGGTATAGAGGAATAGTTGATGGTTTGATTCAAAGAATAACTGAAATCAGAATGATCCTTCCCACGTTGATAATACTTATAATGATTGGAATGTTCTATTCTCGAAGCATATGGGTGATCCTCGGTACGGTCATAGTACTGGGAGTCTTTGGGTCAGGTATTAAGATCTACAGGGCTATGTTTCTACAGGTTCGTGAAATGCCTTACATAGAGGCTGCTCAAGCCTATGGTTCAAAGGGCTCAAGAATAATCTTCAGATATATGGCACCCAGAATTATTCCAATGCTTATTCCAACCTTTGTTATAGAGGTGCCTGCCTTTGTCTTTTTGGAAGCAACCTTGGCTT
The DNA here is from genome assembly GCA_046294065.1 of Pseudothermotoga sp. Taxonomy (GTDB): domain Bacteria; phylum Thermotogota; class Thermotogae; order Thermotogales; family DSM-5069; genus Pseudothermotoga_B. The sequence continues at coordinate 2,048 of JBKBIU010000056.1, read as the reverse complement.
TTTTAGGCATCTCCGACCCAGTTATACCAACCTGGGGAAAGATACTGTATGACGCTCAGAGCAGAGGGGCTTTGTACATGGGACAGTATTACTGGGTTGTAATACCCTCTACTTTGTTGATTATCACAGGTTTAGGGTTTTCAATGCTCGGTTTTGCCTTAGATAGAATCTTCAATCCAAGATTGAGACGGATGTGAGAATATGTCGGAAAACAATATGCTTTTACAAACTAAAAATCTGAAACTTTATTATCAAACGATGAGAGGACCTGTTCAAGCTGTTGATGGTGTGACCTTCGCACTTGAACGCAGCAGTTCCCTTGTTTTCATAGGAGAGTCAGGCTGTGGAAAGACTTCTTTGAGTAAAGCTATTTTGAGGCTTCTTCCAAAAAATGTTGCAGAGTACGATGGGGAAGTCTACTTTGACGGTGTCAACATAATGGAATACGATGACGAAAGATTCAGGAAAGAGATTCGTTGGAAAAAGATGGCTTTCATTCCCCAGGCAGCTATGAACGCCTTAAATCCCGTTGTGAAGATAGAAGATCAAATATCTGAACCAATGATCTTAGGAGGATTGGCGAGTACAAAAGAAGAAGCATTGGAAAAGGTCAAAGAAGCCCTCCGTATAGTCGGATTTCCTTTGCAATTCATGAAGCGTTACCCCTTTGAGCTGAGCGGAGGTATGAGACAAAGAGCAATAATAGCCATGGCACTGTCTGCAAAACCCGACTTGGTAATTCTTGATGAGCCGACCTCAGCGCTTGACTTGCTGACACAAGCAAATATAATGAACGAATTGAAAATCATAAAGAAAGAATATGGTCTCACGTACATACTTATAACTCACGATGTGGGCACAGCCAGTGAGATATCTGAGAATGTTGCTGTGATGTACGCGGGACAGATTGTAGAATATTCTGGTGCTGAAAGATTTTTCAACAATCCTTTGCATCCCTATTCTGAAAAGTTATTGGAAAGCATACCAAGGTTGAGGCGCCGAAAAGATGTACTGGGATATATACCAGGACAACCGCCGAGTTTGATCAATCCACCAAAGGGATGTAGGTTTGCTGAAAGATGTCACAAGAGATTTTCCAAATGTGATCAAGAACCTCCCACCTATGAAATCCAAGGAAGGTTCGTGAAATGTTGGCTTTACGAGAGAGGTGAACAGGATGCAAGATAGTGTTCTTTTAAATATAGAGAACCTGAAGGTCTATTACGAACTTAGAAGATTTGGATTTGTGCACGCTGGTTATGTGAGAGCGGTGGACGATGTGACTTTGTCACTGAACAAAGGAGAGGCTCTCTCCATAGTCGGAGAAAGTGGGTGCGGCAAAACAACATTGGCAAAGACTATACTAGGTTTGGTCAAACCTTTCGCTGGAAAGGTGATCTTCGATGGGAAAGATCTTACAGAGTTAGATGGTAAAATGAAACTCTGGTACTCCTCGCAGGTGGGTTTCGTCCAGCAAGATCCCTATGGAGCTCTGCCACCTTTTATGACTGTGAAAAGGATTCTGCAAGAACCCATGTTGGTACATGGAATAAAAGATCCCAATGAACAAATGGCTAGGATAACGAAGATCTTGACAGAATTAAAGATGACTCCAGTTGAGGATTTTCTTGGGAAATTTCCTCACATGCTCAGTGGTGGTCAGCAGCAACGAGTAGTTATAGCAAGGGCCACCATACTCAATCCAAAATTGATAGTGGCGGACGAACCGGTTTCAATGTTAGATGCATCTGTCAGAGTGGAGATACTGCAGCTGCTCAGGCAGTTACAAAAAGAACACGGTATCGCACTCATATATATCACACACGATTTGTCGACGGTGAGCTATTTCTCAGAAAGAATAATCGTCATGTATGCAGGGTGGATAGTTGAAGAAGCACCGGCACAGGAGTTGGTGGAAAATCCACTTCACCCTTACACAAAGGCACTGTTTGAAGCCATATCTGATCCCGATGCCGAGAATTTGAAAAGCTTCAAGAAAGTACCGGCTGGCGAACCACCTAGTCTTGTAAACCCACCCAGTGGATGCA
>JBKBIU010000055.1:0-8005 GCA_046294065.1 Pseudothermotoga sp. | reverse complement strand
ATTGTGAAAAATTACTCAATATTTCCATCAAGATAGTAACACTGCTTTTTTACATTACAGTTATTTTTCATTACGATATGGTAAAGCTTGCATATAACATAAAAGTACAACCAACACAAGAAACCTCTGAGTTGGTAAATCAGCTTGGCCTTGACCGTAAAGTTTCTGCAAATCCTATGGCTGGGTACTGGTACTATGAAGATTGTCTCGATCGGTATAAAAAGCATGCCTCCTTTTAATCTGATGCCCAACGGGTAAGACAGAAGGAAGAGAGATGAACAAAAAGGTGAAAGAGTTGTCAAAGTTGTCTCACTTTTGCAAAATCAAAGATGATAGGAAAGTGCTTTGGAGTTATCATAGTCAAAGACTGATCTTGTAGAAAAGTTGCATTTTCCGCGATCTATTTTTACAGATTCATGACTGATACCCTACTGGACTTGCCTTCAAATATCGGTTTATGTATTCGCCTTCGTGATCGAATTTTTCAGCCTGCAAAAAGGGGTTGAATTTCCTATACATTGACCTTGGATCGACTCCAACTCCTGCGTTCCATTGCCAATTACCTACATTCAAAGCTGGATCATAGTCTATCAAATGTTGTGCGAAAAGTCTTTCGCCTATTCTCCAATCCCATCGCAAATCTTTGGTAAGAAAACTTGCGATTACCATTCTAACTCTGTTATGAACAAAGCCTTCCAAGAAAAGCTGCTTCAATCCTGCATCAATTATGGGTATTCCAATTTGTGCATTTTCAAGTTTTCTCAAATCTTCTTTGGAAGGTTTCACCCAAATTTTCTTGTAGTCCTTTCTGAAATCTTGGAATTCACTCTCTGGGTAGTGGTACAAAAGGTAGCTAAAAAACTCTCTCCAAAGAATCTCGTCTATGAATTTTGTAGAATTTGGCTTCTCTAGAGCCCATTTAAGAACCTCTCTTACGGAGATTGTGCCGTAACGCAAGTGAACACTCAAAAGTGAAGTGGCATTCTTTGCTGGAAAGTCCCTCAAATTACTATAGCTAGGCAAGATCATTTCAAACCGTTCCAACAGTTCTTCTGGGGATCTTATGGCTCCTTCGTGACACAGCTGAATCTCTCGTAAGCCAAGTGATTCTAAAGAGAAATCGAGTTTTTCAATCCACTGACCGTCTATTCTGTAAAGGCTGGGCGTAGAAAGGCTGAACCATTTGAACTGTAGATTCTCTTTCTTCTCCCAAACCATTTTTTCAATCCACTTGTACGCCGCATTCTTGAAGTGAAAGAATGTCCTGAAAACCTTCCCTTCCTTCGATCGTACCCTGTCAAAGTTCAAAAGATAACCTTCAAAGACAGTTTCGGTCTGAAAATACTTTTTGGCTTCTTGCAGCGTCTGTTGACCAACATATCCAAGTTCCAGACTGGTGAAAATCTTTGCCTGAGAGAACTGCGATTTCAACCATTTAAAAACATCAGTACTTTTTCCATGAAAAACTATAATTGCTGTTCCAAAGGTGGAAAGTCGCCTGTTCAGATCCCAAAGTTGACGGAAAATGAAAGACAACTTCTTTTCCTGTCCCTTTCCGGAAAACATTGATGGATCCAGGATGTAAACTGGGACTATCTCACCATCCTCTTGGGCTGCCTCGTTCAAAACAGCATTGTCAATCAATCTAATATCTCTTCTGATCCACCAAATGTTTATCCGCTTTGCTCTCAAAGTGCTACACCTCCATCACTTCGCCCTTTCTATCAATTTCCTTAAGTATCTTCCCATCTCTAAATACAAAGATCCTGTTAGCCCTTTGAGCGATTTTTTCATCGTGAGTGACAACAATTAAGGTAGTCCTATTTTCAAGACGTATTTTTTCCAGCAGGTCAATAATTGCTGCACCAGTTTCTGAATCAAGATTTCCGGTAGGTTCATCTGCCCAGACAATCTTAGGGTTGTGAACCAATGCTCTTGAAATTGCCACCCTTTGTTGTTCGCCGCCAGAAAGTTGTGATGGAAACTTATCCTCTTTTCCAGAAAGACCAACTTTTTTCAGCATTTCGGCTGCCCGTTCGGTGACCTCTCGCCCTTTCTGGCCAAGGATCCGCAACGGTAACTCCACATTTTCAATAATGGTCAAAACGGGTATCAGATTGAAAAACTGAAAAATGAAGCCCATGTTCTGGGCTCTAAATTTTGTTTTTTCCTCCTCACTGAGGCGGTGAAATTCAACACCATCAAAGAAAATTTCTCCCTTAGTTGGTAAATCAATGCCAGACAAACAGTTCAACAGAGTTGTCTTCCCAGAGCCGGAGGGACCAAGTATTGCGATAAACTCACCCTGCTCTATTTGAAAATGTACACCTCTTAAAGCTTCTATCCCTTTTTCACCTTTGCCATAGACCTTCCAGAGATCTTTGACCACTATCATGTCCTTTCCTCCCTCAAATCATTCAGGTGCCCTCAAGGCCTCGGCAGGACTCTTTTTTGTCAAGACAACTGGTAATGAAACTACAACCAGGATCACCACATAGATGGCACCAAGCAAAAGCAAAAGATTTTTGACTGGAAAAACAAAATCGCCAGAGCCAAAGAGTTTAAAGATCAACTTAGAAACATCTCTCGATTCTAAGTAACCTGCGAAACATCCAACCAAGATTCCTAAAGATGCTATGACAATATTTTCAACGATAAAGGCTGAGGAGACACTCTTGCTGGACATTCCAACCGCTCTCAGAGTACCAATCAGGCGTTTCCTAACGATCACGCTTCTGAGCGAATGGAAGGCAATACCACTGAAGCCACTTATCAATCCAAAGTACAACAAGGCAATAGCTGTTTGAATTAACATGTTTATTCCAGTGAAAAGCCTGTTGAGCTCTTCCGTGATGTAAATAGGGAAGTCAAAAAGTTTACTGTAGAAGTTTTTTACTTGTGCAACTTTTTGGGGTTCAACTTTGGCTAATAACACAGGTATTACACGAACTTCCTTAGGAATGGTGTTAATTGACGCGACATATTTGACTGGAATCATCGCCTGTCTCATGTCGAAACCATCGATAATTTCAAAATCCATAACCTTTGTTCCACCGATTCTGAAAGGGGATCGCACTCTTCCCGTGACTGTTTTTCCGATCATTTGTGATGAATCACCTTTCCGTAAGTACCCAACGATCGCCTTGCCGGGTTCAAGCAACTTTTCGCGCCACTGTTTGTTGGTTTCAAATAGTACCATAGCCTTTTGTAAGAAGTTTTCATCGACAAAGGCTATCAGGTCATTTTCAAATTCCGCAATGTAGACCCTCGAATAACTAGTCAAGCTCTCTGCAACTTCAAGTTCACTTTTTGAAAAAATCAACTTCAAGGGATTGCGGATCACCATGAAATCGTAGCCAAAAAGGCCACTCTCTAATCGATTTCGAACGAATTTTTGAACATTAAAAGGAATCGTCACAACGAGGGTCATGACAAAGACGATCAAACTGAACATGGAAGCTATGATGAAGGAATTTCTTATATTTCTTTCAACGTAAGAAAAGGCTATGAAACTCGATACAGATCTTTTCATAAGAGCCTTTGAAAAGAGCTTCCTTATCAAAACAACGGCGTATATGAAAACCAACCAGCTTCCAATGAAAAAAACAGCCGCTCTTTGAAGGATCTCCCATCCACCAGCACTTTCGCTCGGCGCAAGATAGCTCACTACACCGATCATGATGCTTCCAAGTAACAAACTCACCGCCGGATGGAAAATCGTTAGATACAATCCCACAAAGGTAGAGAGTAGACCAAACAACCAAAGATTCTTCAAAGCAACTATGACAATGATACCAAAGGCGCACAGTCCTATACCCATGGCTTTTCTGATCTTTTCAAAAATAGAATCTTGCGAGTCAGATTGGTAAATTGCAAGCATCTGCACCGGAGATTTTCTGGTTATCTGCCAAATTCTTCTTGCGAATATGAAGGCTGGAACGATCAAACCAGAAAAGACACCCAGAAGAACTGTGAAAGCTGAAACATGAAGTTCAATTTCACCAAAACCTACTCCAAATCCAGCACTGAGAATGTTACTTGTCGCAAGAAACCTGTTCAACAAGTACTTAGCCAATAAAATCCCCAGCGTTCCTCCAAAGATTCCCGATACAGCGAGATATGACAACCCTTCTATTAAGAGTATTGAGGCTATATGATCTGTCTTCATCCCCAATATTCTCAAAGTTGCCATGACGGTCGTCCTCTCTTCGACAAAACTTTGAGCAAAAAGGTACACGAGAACGAAAGATGCCAAAATCGAAAAACCGCTGAAGGCTATCGTCAAATAACCCAAGGCCCTGTTGGCTGGCGAATTGAACAGATCGGCTTTCATGGCGACGGCTCTCACGTTGAGATTTTTCCTCAGTTCGTCTACTATTGTTTGATGTTCACTGATTTCACCGCGCAAATTCAGATACACGCGAGTTGGAAAGCCTCCAGGACCAAGAAAATCGTCTATGTGAATAAAAACAGTTCCGCTGTAATGAAGGTTTTCACCACGAAAGTTCAAAAAACCTTCTTCTCCAACTTCTTTAACCTCAAATTGCTTCTCGCCAGCACCGATGTTGACGGTAACTTTTTCACCCTTGGAAAGATTCAAAAAATCGGCAATCATCTTTGAGACAATTATTTCGCCTTTGGAAAGAGTTATTCTCTTTTCTATGAAATCTTCCAAATCATTTGGGTTCAGCCCCAAAATCAGACAATCGATCATTCTATCTTTGGATTCAACTCTGCCTAGGGCCTCCGAAACTGGTAGAATCTTGATAACATCGGGAAAGTCCTTTAAAGCAACGAGAGTTTGTTCATCCAAGTTGATTTTCATGAAGATGTTGTTTCTTCGACTCTCAACGTAGGCATCGGCAGAACCAAAGTTCTTGGAAAAGCTCGAGACAATCCAATTTTTAATAGTATCATTTATAGAAAGTCCACCGACTATTAGCATCGCTGGAACACCAATGCCAACAATCAAAACCAGAGCAGTTTTGAAGTGCATCTTGAAGTTTCGAAAGGCTATTTTGAGAATGGACTTCATCATAGTTTGATACTTCCTCCTCGCTATTTGATTCTATCATTCGTAATTGACCTGTGTATTTAGAATTGAAAATAATCTCACCATTTGGAGATTCAACGTCCATAGTATCGCCTTTATTAGAGAAACACTGAGTATTCAGTGTGTTTGCTGTTCCAACGGGAATATGACAATTTAAGAGCCTTCCAACGCGAGTAGACTATCCCATTTTCTCTTTGTTTGTTAGAACCTATGACAAAAAGGGTCACCAATGAAAGCATTGCTTCTTTGATCGCAAATCATAATCTCTACTTTCATCGTGCAATCTTTTCAGTATAAGTTACCTTTTCATCAACGATACCTTTTCGCCAGTTCGAAAATTTGAAGAAGATGTAGGAGAGAACAAAAATGCAAAGGTTACTTATAATCATTCCGACGAAAACTCCTTTAAAACCAAAGCTAGCAGACAAAGCAGCGATGATAGGAATTCTTATACCCCAGAGTCTTAAGATGTCTTGAATCATTATGAGAACACCCTTGCCTGCACCGATCAGTGCGTTGTTGTAAACCATGTAAGAAGTGAAGATGGGAATGGAGAATGAAATGTACCTAAAATAGATCCTTCCCATGTCAATCACCTGAGGGTCGTTTATGAAAAACTTTGTTATCTGTGGCGCAAAAAAGAAAACTATTGTGCAAACGGTGCCGATAACGGCCAGATTTATAAGAAAGGCTGTAAAAACAGTTTTTTCAGCGTCTTCATATCTTCTTGCCCCAATAAACTGGCCAACCATAACGGCTACAGCCCCGCCTATCCCAAAAGAAAACATGTTTACAAGATTGGTGACCCTGTTTCCTATCCCGTAGGCACTTATAACAGCTGGCCCGAATTGTGCTACATATCTCATTACAACTGCAAAACCTGCTGAAGTGAGAGAAGCCCCTAAAGAATTTGGCAAGCCAATGGCTATTATCTTTTTGATCAACTTTAATTCCACTCTCATTAAGTCTCTCTCAAGTTTCAGTAAATGATCTTTTTTCAAGATGTAGTACATCGAATAAGCTGCGGCGAAAAATCGTCCTATATTTGAAGCCCAAGCGGCTCCAGCAACTCCAAGCTTTGGAAAGAAACCTATGCCAAAGATTAGAAGTGGATCAAAAACAAGGTTTATGAGGTTCATCAAACCCATGATTCTCATAGAGAACTTCGAGTCACCAACTGCCCTTGCCACAGCTGTTGTACTGTTGAAAATAAAGACAAAAGGCAATCCTATCATGTCGATCACATAGTACTCGATGGCAAGTTTTATCAACCTTTCCTCAGAATTTCCTGCAATAGCCAAAATTATAGGATCAGCCAATATGATTCCCACAACTGTCGAAACTACACCGATCGAGACGGTTACTACATACAACTGCACCATGGAAAGCCTGGCATTTTTGTAGTCTCTCTTGCCATAGAACTGTGATATCAAAGATATACCGGCATTTGAAAAGCCCATGGCGAGCGATAAGAACACAAAGATAACTGGCCAAACGATAGTCGACGCAGAAAATTCAACCGGTCCAAGTTTACCTAAGAAATAAGAATCGACCATGTTATAGATCGTCTGAAAGGCACTAGAAAGAACTAGCGGCCAAGCGAGCAGAAAGAGAGATTTTTCTATTCTGTAGTTTAGAATATCAACTCTTGCCATTAACCTGTGTCGGCACCAAGGTTTTACCCTTCAGTGCACCTCTTGCCTCCTTCTTTGTTGTTAACAAGAATGTTTGTTAGCTCTCCGAAACATCTACATAGATATTACCACAAAACAGCGCAGATCAAGAGGAAACAAGATTTACCCCGGCAGTGTCATCACAAAGCTTTAACAGACTTTCTTTCCACAATTTGGGCAGGAAGAACGATGGTCCTGAAAGAGGATTTGAACGGGTTGTTCAATTTGTCAAGCAAGAGTTCTGCACCCAACTTCCCCATGAGCCAACGTGGTTGAGAGACAGTTGTCAGAGGTGGTATAGTGTATGAGGCAAAAGGAGAATCGTCAAAACCCATAATCGAGACCTCTTCAGGTACGTTTATACCAGCATCATTCAAAGCATTCAGTGCACCCAGTGCAACGTAGTCGTTGACACAAAAGATTGCTGTAAAATCTTTCCCACGCTTTTTCAGGTAATTTTTCACCGCACTATATCCTGTTTCTGGTTGAAAACCCCTCTCTTCACTTATTATCACCTTAACTTTGTGTCTTATCGCAAACGTTTCGATCGCCTTTTCTCTTTCAACGGCTGCATGAGAATTCTGTGGCCCAGGTATGTAAAGAATTCTACGATGTCTTCTTTCGTAAAGATACTTCATCGCATGGTAAGCACCGTTGAAATTATCCACGTTTACCGAGTCAACTCTGAGTTCATCGATTTTCGAATCAATTGCCACAATAGTTACACCGCTGTTCAGAAACCTTTCCAAGAGTTTCTCCTCTCCCGCCAAAGTACAAACCAAGATTCCATCAACCTTTCTTTTGAAGTACTGATCAAGAACTTCTTTTTCAACATCTGGTAAGCTTCTGGTCAGTGAAATCATGACGTCAAAATTCTTTTCGAAACAATATTCTTCAATACCTGTCAATATTTCACCATAGTGATACCCACCAAGATCGGGCATTAGAACACCTACTGTTCTTAAAAGGGCTCCGTTGAGAGCATAATGCGTCCTTGGTTTGTAACCCAATTCCCTTATTGCCTTCAAGACCTTCTTGCGGGTCTTTTCATCTACATTGTCATACCCGTTAATGACCCTCGAAACCGTTGCAATAGAGACATTTGCAACTTTCGCGACATCCTTTATCGTTACCAACCTTTCTCACCCCGCGCCGTCACTCTTACGAGAACTCTCGAAACTTTTCCGCTCTGTCCTCACATGAGATTCAGATTTGATACAGGCAACCTTGTGGTTTTCTTCCATTTCGACCAACTGAGGAACTTGCCTTTTACATTCAT
>JBKBIU010000338.1:0-1692 GCA_046294065.1 Pseudothermotoga sp. | reverse complement strand
AGACAAGTTAAGAGTCGTTAGCTTAGAAAAACTCAGGAAGTTGAGAAGAAAGAAGGTACACCCAGATCAGTCGGCATTGTGGTGACTTACCAATATTACATTTGACGCATGTGAACGCGGATGCTGATAGTTTTGCAAGTGCCTATTGGGGATATCGAACAATAGGCGGGGGGATTTACGTTGACAATCCGGATCTGACTGTCTTGAATTTGATGAAAAGATTGAATGTCAGGAATCTTTTTCCAGAGCAGATTCACTGTTTTTACGTGTATGACACGTGTGAGCCTCAAAAGGTACCCTTCAGTATTTATAACTACAGAATTTTCGATCACCACAATAACTGTTGCTTAGAGTTTCTGAGCGAAGCGGATTTTGTATACGTGCGACGTAGAACGGCAAATGTGATGAACCTCTATGACTTGAGTGAAGAGACTCAGCTGGATGAGAAGGTTCTATTTGCTTTCGCTGTTGCACTTGTCACCGATACGGCCTTTCTAAAGACAGCCAAAGCTGAAGAAGCACAATATCTGGCAAAATTTTTGAATGACCATACTCTGGAAGAGGTCTTTGATGTCATACTCTTTGGCAGAGTTAAGAACAGTGAAAGGCTCGTCGATGTGGTTTCGAAGATGCAAGTCATTGATGGAAAATTGAAGATAGGTTTGGTGGAATGTGAAAATGATGATGAATTTCTTTGTGTTGTTGATCTACTCATGTTCCCATTGGGTTTTTCAATAATAATCGGAAGACTCCCGTGGGGGATCTGGATTTATTGTAAAAAGAATCTTGTTCAGAAGGTTTATCAACATATATTGAAAAACTTTCCAAACCGCGAAGCTGGTAAACTGTTCGGTTTCTACAATTTTGACTTACTCATAGATCTGCTGGAAAAATTGTAGTGTTCACCTGTTCAAAAGGAACCTTTGCTATAATAATAATACAATACTTTTAAATAATGAACACATGAAAGTACGGCTATCCGTGTGCTTTTAACTCATTTTGTGCACAATAGTGATTGGCAATTGCAAAATGAAAAGGGGGGATAGTCGTGATCAGATACATTTATGACCACTTACCTGGTTTTGTGAGAAAGCCACTCGCCCATGTTTTTTACTATTCAATACCTTTTCCCTACAACAGAGGCATGTTTTATGCGAATATATATAAGGAACTAGTAAAGACACAATGGCTTGATGAACAAAGTCTCTTGTCACTTCAGTTTGAAAGATTGAAAAGTTTGTTGCTACACGCCTATGAGAATGTACCCTATTATAAAAAACTCTTTTTGAAGTACGCCTTTAATCCAAGAAAATTCCAAGACTTCACAGATCTATCTATATTACCACAGATCATCTTGACACGTGAAGAGATCACAGAAAACTTCAAAGACTTGATTTCTCAGAACTACACTCAACACAGAATTTTACTCAAAACGGGGGGAACGACACGATCGCCAATAAGTTTTTATGTATCAGAAAAGGCTTATTTGACAGCACTTGCCTGCATTCAAAGACAGTGGGATTGGGCAGGTGTCAAACCAAAGGACTTGGTGTTTGTTTTTCGTGGAGGTGTCGTGACAAAGAGGGCTAAAAGATCTGCAATGTTTTGTGAAAGGATAAATAATGAGATCTATTTTGATACATCAAAGATGGATGAGAGGAACCTTAAAAAGATCGTGGAAATGATCAATAA
>JBKBIU010000337.1:0-1694 GCA_046294065.1 Pseudothermotoga sp. | reverse complement strand
GACTCTGTGAACCTTTCTGAGCTCCTCCATGAGGTTTTTCTTTGTGTGCAATCTTCCTGCAGTATCGATGATCACAATATCTTTCGACTTTGCCTTTGCGTGGTTCACAGTGTCGAAAGCGACGGCAGCCGAATCTGCTCCTTCGCTGTGACTTATAACAGTAGAGCCAATTCTGTTACCCCATTCTCGTAATTGTTCAATGGCTGCCGCTCTGAAAGTATCTGCCGCACCCAGAACAACAGTTTTGCCGAGTAATTGGAAATATGCTGCCAACTTTGCGGCAGTTGTAGTCTTCCCCGTGCCATTGACCCCCACGATCGTTATTACAAATGGTTTGTTAGATTCCACGCTTACTTCATTGTTGCCCTCAAGAAGTTCTACAAGAATCTCTTTAAGCGAACTGAACGCATCGTTTGTCTGAGTGTGTTTGAGCTTTTCAAGTATGTACTGAGTCGTTTCATATCCAACATCTGCTGCTATTAACCTTTCTTCCAGTTCTTCAAGGATTTCCTTACTTATTCTCTTACCTTTCAAAAGCTGTGAGAGGCCCTCAAAAAAACTCTTGCGGGCTTTCATAAGTCTTGATCTTAGTTTTTCGAAGAATCCCATCCTCTACACCTTCTTGTGTAGGTTGTATTCATTGAGCATTTCCATAACCTTCGAACTGATTGAGCTGCCTTCCACCTTCACTCTGAGTGATTTTTCCTGATTTCTCAATCTGATCTCAACAAAACCTTCCGCCAAAGATCTACCTATGGTTATTCTCAATGGGAAACCTATCAGATCGGCATCTTTGAACTTCATTCCTGGTGATAGTTCTCTATCGTCTAACAAGACCTCTACACCTTTTTCTAACAAATCTTTGTAAATACTTTCTGCAATGGTTTTTTGATGCTTATCTTGCATTGAAACAACTGTGATGATCACTTCGAAGGGTGATATGGATCTTGGCCATATGATTCCCTTTTCGTCATGTAATTGTTCAACAACTGCAGCCATCGTTCTTGAGACTCCCCAGCCGTAGCAGCCCATTATAAAAGGCTTTAGTTCACCCTTTTGGTCCATGTACAAGGCATTCATAGATTTAGAGTACTTCGTACCAAGTTTGAAAACATGACCCAGTTCTATTCCTTTAGATCCACTCAAAGGTGCACCACAGTTTGGACAGGGGTCATTCGCCTGGACTACCCTGAGGTCTGTGTACGAATCAACATAAAAGTCCCTGTTGAGGTTGGCGTTAATGTAGTGATAATCTTGTTTCATACCACCTACTACAACATTTTTCATATACTTGATACCGTAATCTGCTACTATCTTAGTGTCCTTGATACCAACAGGCCCTATGAAACCTATTGGGACGTTAAATGCTTCATATACCTCATCGGGTTCTGCGAGTCTCAGTGATTGATCGTTCATGTGCACTTTCAATTTTTCTAAGTTCAACTCTCTATCTCCTTGAATCAATGCCATCACAAACCCATTTCTCCCAACGAAAAGAAGAGATTTTACTATATAACTTGGTCTGACACCTAAAAAGTTGGCAACTTGTTCAACGGTCCGAACATTGGGTGTGTGAACCAAAGTCAATGGTTTTTCAGTATCATCTGTCTTTGTGTAAACACCTTTGTATGGTGCTTGCTCATCATTAGATGAATATCCACACTTTTCGCATCTTAGAAGATTTGTCTCACCAA
>JBKBIU010000336.1:0-1695 GCA_046294065.1 Pseudothermotoga sp. | reverse complement strand
CCTTTCGCACCTTTAGCATCTCCCGTAACCACCTTTGCTTCATTTCCTATGCATGCATAGAAATTGTAGCCCCTGTTTGGTCCTGAATCCCTCTTTTCTTGATCAAGAATCGTAGAGACTCCTGGCTCGACATGATCAACCTCCCACCCAAAGGCACAATCACCCACTTTCACGTTGTAAGTTATTCCGCCCGTGCCTGGTAACATGAAAGGTTTGCCGTTGTGAGAAACGGAGTGTCTACCTGAATGTTCTGGTTTCACAATTGTACCTTGAATAGAAATCATCACAAGCCTATCTTTGTTCGTTCTCATATCCATCACCTCAATAATATTCTACATATTTTCCCTGTGATTAATTCGATGGTGAAGAAGTTTTGGGTGAAAGAAAAGCATCCTTTGGTGCCGTGAAAACAAAGGTCATGGAGATTAAAAAAAGAATCAGGTTCAAAATGAACAAAAAGAAAAAGGAGTTCATCCTGTCAATCAATAGACCTGCAATCATAGATCCAACAGGGTTCAAACCATTCGAAACCAAAGTCAGAATCGACAAAACCCTCGACCTTATTTGAGACGGAATGAGCATCTGCAGATTTGCACCTATCGGGATATTTATTGCCATGTTTAAAACACCCATCAAGAAAAGTGGTAGGTAAGAAACCACAGCAATCACTGTGAAACTGCTTGATCTTACTTGCCATAGGGCGACAGACATGAGGCAACCTATGAAAGATTGGAAGATCAAACCAAATACAACCAATCCCTTAGAGCTCCATTTTGAAAACACCGTACCCACGAGCACACTCCCAACAAGTGTTCCAACCATGAAAACCGTCTCAAGCAAACCGAAGGCCTTGGGTGAGAAACGAAGCTCCTGTCTGAATATGTATGGAAAAACAATGCTAAACAACGGTGCAGCAACGAAATTCAATGCCGCCGCAAAGGAGAAAAGAAACATCAAACCCCTATGTGAAAACAGAAATCTGACTCCCTCTGCAATTTCTTTGAATACCTCAATTGTGCTGTCCTTCCTTTTGTACTCGTATCGAATAAAAACTTCACTCAGCGCCGAAAGAAAGTAGAAAAGGGAAGTGAACAAAAAGACATTTCTTATGCCTATCGAACCGTAGAGCAAACCACCCACCATAGGGCCTATCATCTGAGCGATGGAAGTAGCAGCAGAGTTCAATGACATTGCCTGCCTCAGTCTTTGTGCTTCTACTATGTCAGCGAGCATGGCACTCGTAGGTGCATCAAAGAGTGCATTTATGACTCCAAAAATACCGTAGAATCCAAGCAAGACTGGCAGATTCAATTTATCAGCAATAGCAAGAAGATAGATGACTATCAACGCAGTTGACTTGGCTAAATCAAGGTAAACCATTAGAAGTTTTCTGTTGAATCTGTCACCTATAACACCAGCAAAAGGAAGTACAAAGAACCTTGGTAGATTTCCAGCAAGTACAAATACCCCCATCACGGTTCCAGAACCTGTCAGGTCGAGGATGTACAGAGGGAGTGCCACCATGAGTGCAGCCCATCCAAGGAGCGATTCAAATCTACCGCTGACAAACAGCAAAAGGTTCCAGTTTTTCTTATCATTCTTTGTCATCGAGTCACCCCCATCTTTGGCTTCATACACGATAGCATATCATAAAGCCTCAGGATCTGTTGAAAAGATGAACAACTATCTTTGGTA
>JBKBIU010000335.1:0-1722 GCA_046294065.1 Pseudothermotoga sp. | reverse complement strand
TCTGCGATGGATCTCTCTAATTTCAGTGTCTCTTTTACAGAAACAAGTTGTGGAAATTTCTCTCTATCAAGGTTCGCCAAGTCTTTTAGCTCATCATAACACCATTGTTTCTTTTGTATATCAAGACAACCACTACCAGAGGCAACAGATATATCGCTCACTAATTTGCCAGTCAGCTTAAAGACAATATAATCTTTCTGGGAAACTATCTTGGAAGTTTCTTTGAGTCTGCCACCATCGTTCTCATACAACCAGAGAATCTTATAAAATGGGTAAACTGTGTCGGGAGGACAACCTGTTTTTTTGTGAAGATAGGTTGATAATCTCTCATCTTTTGATATCTTTCTCACTTGTTCAACGGATCTTTCATCTAACCATGGAATGATATTGCCAAGTGGCTCCAAATTTCTATCGAGCAGCAACAGAGTATGCAATGCTGAATCTAAAACGATTCCGTCAATGTCTTTAAAAAAATCTGCAACCTGTTTCAAAGCATCAAAAACTGCTTTCTCTATATCTTTAGGATCTTGCTCAAACATTCTTGGTCCGGTGGAAAAGGGCTGATAAACTTTGCTCACGTCCATCTCAATTTCTTTTGTGATGGAGTTATACACTATCACCTTTACTGCAGTTGTACCTAAATCTACGCCCACATAGATTCCCATATCTTGTAAGCACCTCCGCTACTGTGAAAAGCCTTGCTGTAAGAGTCTATCAATTACCTCTGGATTAGCAATATGCTTTGGCAATCTCTTGTTGAAAAAATCTATGACCGACTGTGCAGCCATCATGTTCATCTTGTAGATTGCCTCGTAAGTATGGGCCCCGATATGGGGGGTAAGGATCAAGTTGGGACAGTCATAGAGTATGGAGTTCTCTGGCAGAGGTTCAAATTCAAAGGCGTCGAGAGCGGCACCAGCGATCTGATTCTTTTTGAGTGCTTCCACAAGAGCCGTCTCGTCAACTATGCCACCACGAGACGTGTTGATCAAGAAGGCTGTTTTTTTCATCATAGCCAATTCTCTTTCACCAATCAGTCTTCTTGTGGATTGATTCAACGGTAGGTGCAAGGAGACAAAGTCACTCCTTCTCAGTAGATTTTCCAAATCAACTTGTTCAACGGAATATTGGTCCATCACTTCTTTTGAGATGTAAGGATCACAAGCCAAGACTTTCATTCCAAGACAGAGTGCCCGTTTTGCTACTTCTTTACCTATTGCCCCAAAACCGATTATTCCAAGCGTCTTTTTGAAAAGTTCTATGCCAACCGATGATGAAAATTTCTTTCTTTGGTACAAATCGTTGTGAACACTCACCAGTTTTCTGGATAAGAGGAAGATCAAACCTATTGCGAGTTCTGCAACGGAAATTGTGTTTGCATTGAGAGTAATCGTTACAGGTATTCCCATCTGCGTGGCAGCTTTCAGATCAACATTATCCACACCAACACCATTTCGAGCTATGATCTTCAAAGAAGAACTCTTAATTGCATCACCACTCAGCCTGCCAGTCCCCAAGATTATTGCATCAACCTTTTTCAAAAGATCAACATCTAAAGTCTCGCTCCATTCCAAGTGAAATCCATTACTTTTGAGCAAATCAATGGGCTCTGATGAATATTTACCAAAGGTTCGTGTAACAATCAATACCGCCTTCACAGGATCCCCTCCTGAAGAATGATTCAATATTTCAGTTCTGAAACTGCCAATCGGCTCCTGTTAA
>JBKBIU010000334.1:0-1728 GCA_046294065.1 Pseudothermotoga sp. | reverse complement strand
TCTCCCTCCATTCTTACTTTATCATCACATGTAGTTTTTTCAACTGAAAATGGTATAATCGAGCTGAAGTTTGTGAATTTATTAACAGGAGGTGGAACAATTGCCAGATCTATGCACAACAGGTGAACGTCTGTTCAAGGAATTAGACCAGTACATCGATTCCATTGGTGCAAAACCGGATAAGCTCATATCTGTCTTGCAAAAAGCTCAAGAACTCTTTGGGTACCTATCGTCAGAAGTACAACAACATATTGCTGAAGCTCTCGGTATACCAGTTTCACAAGTTTATGGAGTTGTCACCTTCTACAACTTCTTTTCCACCAAACCCAAGGGCAGGGTCCAAATCAAGGTCTGTCTTGGTACAGCCTGTTACGTCAAAGGTGGAGACAGGGTTCTCGAGAGATTCTTAGAGGAACTTGGTACAAAACCAGAGGAACCAACCAAAGATGGACAGTTTTCAATCCATGCTGTTAGATGCCTTGGCGCTTGCAGTATGGCGCCGGTGGTCCTTGTAGGTGAAAAGGATTTTTATGGTAGGGTGAAACCAGATATGGTACCGAGAATCATTGATAAATACAAGGAGGTGAAGGTTCAATGAGTAAGATAAAGTCGCTGGAAGATCTGATGAAAATCAAAGAGAAGGCGTTGAGAGACCTGCAACTGAGGGACACAGATAAAAGGGGAAAGATCACAGTTGCAATGGGAACTTGTGGCATAGCGGCTGGTGCCAAAGATACTTTGAAGGCTATCGTTGAGGCATTGAATGAAAACAATATCAACGATGTTTCAGTGGTACAGTCAGGTTGCATGGGTTTGTGTGAAGTTGAACCAACGGTCGAGGTAAGATTGGAGGGTCAGGAACCAGTTGTTTATGGCCATGTAACTCCTGAAAACGCAAAGAGAATAGTGAAGTTACATATAATGTCCAACCAAGTTGTCACAGACTTGTTAGTTCGAAAAGGAGAAATCTAAGAAGAGGTGATCTGAGTGCCATTGGCAGCGACTACAATTTTGATTTGTGCAGGAGGTGCCTGTATCTCTGCCGGTGAAGAGAGTGTGAAGCAGGCACTTGAAAAAGAGATAGAGAAATACGCGTTGGGCGACGTTGTAAGGGTCGTCGAAACTGGTTGTATGGGAGCATGCAGCTTGGGTCCCTTGATGGTCATCTATCCGGAAGGAGTCTTTTACCAAAAACTAACACCTCAAGCTGCAAAAAAGATTGTCGAAGAACACATACTCAAAGGAAGGATAGTAAAAGAATACCTTTACAAAATGCCAACCGGTGAAGCAGTTCCTGAAGCTGTGGAAAAATTGCCATTTTTTGCAAGGCAAGTAAAGATAGCCACACGAAATGTTGGGTACATAGATCCATTGAATATTGAAGAATACATAGCGAGAGATGGTTATTTTGCTTTGGCAAAAGTTTTGAAGGAAATGAGCCCCGAACAGGTGATCGAAGAGGTTAAAAAAAGCGGTCTTCGTGGCAGAGGTGGGGCTGGTTTTCCAACGGGGTTGAAATGGGAGTTAACCAGGAAATCACAAGGTGATAAGAAATACATTGTATGTAATGCCGACGAGGGTGACCCCGGAGCGTTCATGGATCGTTCCGTTCTCGAAGGTGATCCCCATACAATACTCGAAGCAATGGCCATTGGTGGGTATGCAATAGGTGCAAATCAAGGATACATATACGTGAGAGCAGAGTATCCACTGGCTATTGAAAGACTC
>JBKBIU010000054.1:0-8364 GCA_046294065.1 Pseudothermotoga sp. | reverse complement strand
GGTCTTGCTTGACGTACCAGAAACGAGGTATCTGAAATTTTACATAATGCAAATTTGGAGGCGGGCATGATGAATATCTCTCTTAGAGCTCAGCAAGCACCAGCAAGTCCCATAAGAAGATTGATAACCTTTGCAGAAGAGGCTGCCAAGAAAGGTAAAAAGATTTATTATTTGAATATTGGTCAACCCGACATCCCGACACCCAGCATATATTTCGAGTACGCCGAGAAGTACAAGCCAAAGGTTGTTGCTTACACACACTCTGCTGGGCTTTTGGAACTCAGAGAAGCCTTCACAAAGTACTATGAAAGGTTCAATGTAAATGTCACACCATCAGAAATAATCGTGACCAACGGTGGAAGTGAGGCTGTTTTGTTTGCTATGGCAGTCGTTGCAGATCCAGGTGACGAGATATTAGTGCTCGAGCCATTTTACGCTAATTATGCTGGTTTTGCAGCACAACTTGGTATAAAGTTGGTCCCCGTTAGAACCTACCCTGAGGATGGCTACGCTATACCTCCTAAGGAATCATTCCTTGAAAAGATGGGTCCAAAGACAAAAGCCATAATTTTTTCCAACCCCTGTAATCCAACTGGTGCTGTTTATGATGAAAAACAACTTCAAACTATCGCAGATGTAGCCTTAGAAAAGAATTTGTGTGTAATTTCTGATGAAGTCTATAGGGAATTTGCTTTCGATGGTTACAAAGCGATATCCATGATGACCTTTGATAAGATTGCTGACAGGACCATCGTTGTAGACAGTATTTCTAAAAGATACAGTTCATGTGGCGCCCGAATAGGTACTTATCTGACAAAGAATAAGGAATTTTATCAAGCTGCTTTGAAATTTGCTCAAGCAAGATTGTGTCCTGCTATGACATCCCAGTACGCGACGATCGGACTTCTGAAACTCGATGAAAATTATATGGAGCAGGTTAGGAAAGAATATGAAAATAGAAGAGATGCGGTCTATGATGAACTCAAAAAGATTGATGGGGCTGTTTTCAAGAAACCTCATGGTGCCTTCTATGTGTCTGTGAAATTGCCCGTAGATAATTCAGAAAAGTTTGTTAAATTCATGCTCTCTGATTTCCAGGTAGATGGAAAGACGACCATGGTATCTCCTTTGGATGGATTTTATGCAACGCCTAATGCAGGTTTAAACGAAATCAGGATCGCCTATGTACTTGATGAGGAAAAACTTCGTGACGCTGTCAGAATAATGGCACTTGGCTTGAAAGCATATATAGAGAAGAGATAAAATGACACAAATGTTAAAATATGGTGCCCTGTTTGCCATAGCTACTTTTGTTTCTCGTGTAACTGGTTTACTCAGAGATATATTGCTTGCCCATAAGTTTGGTGCAGGTATTGAATTTGATGCCTATGTTGTTGCCATTTCCTTTCCATTCCTACTTCGTCGTGCCTTTGCTGAAGGCGCCATGACCTCGGCTTTTGTACCTTTGTATAACGAGAAAGGCAAGAGTAATCAATTTGCTTCTTCTGTTATCACAGTACTTGGAATCGTGACCATCTCGCTCACCGTTTTGATTGAGATCTTTCCTCAAATCGTTCCTGCTCTGTTGTCAAGCGGTGCCAACGATGAAGTCAAGACTCTGACGTCATCGCTTGCAAGGATAAGTATGCCCTTTGTGATATTTATCTTTTTGTGGGCTGTTTTATATGGTATACAAAATTCTCATAACATTTTCTTTGTTCCTGCCCTCTCTCCCACATTGATGAACATAGGTGTGATTCTGGGTACACTCTTTGCAGATCTCTTTAATACCAAGATACTCGGTCCCACCTTTGGTTTTACGCTCGGCGGCCTGTTGATGTTTATCTCTCTGGTACCTGGATCAAGAAGAATTGGGTTTAGATACAGACCTTCTGTCAAAGGTGTTCAGGAGTTTCTAAGGTTATTCTTCCCGGCACTTCTGGCTATGACGGTTTCGGAATTCAACGTCTTGATAGATGTCAATGTTGCTTCCTTGCTTGGACCTGGTAATGTTTCGGCGATGCAGTATGCAAACAGGTTTTATCAACTGCCATTTGGTGTTTTTGGGGTTGCCATGGCGACCGTGGTTTTACCAATGATGGTGAATGAATCTGAAAAGTTTGAAAAACACTTGTTTGATTCTGTCAAGTTGTCTTTGTTCCTCACAGTGCCCTCCATGGCCGGATTGATGCTGCTCAGCAGAAGACTCATAGTTCTCATATATCAACATGGTGCTTTTACTTATCAAGATGCTCTCAAAACAAGTGTTGTACTATTCTTTTACTCCATAGGCCTTCCGTTGTATTCTATCATGGCTGTTCTCTCAAGGGCTTGCCATGCAAGAAAAGACATGAAGACACCATTCAAGGCCACGGTCATCTCCTTTATAGTCAATGGTGTATTAGATTTTTTGCTGGGTTTGACCCTCGGTGTAGCAGGTATAGCAATGGCAACATCCATTGCGGGTTTTTCTGGTATGGTTTATCTGGTATATAAAATAAAGCCAAGATTCGATTTGATCCACCTAACAAAGGTACTTTTGGCTTCTACCGTTATGGTTTGTATTCTATCTATTTTCTCCCTCTATAACCAGTCACGTCTTTTTACTATTTTGCTGGTTCTATTTGGCATAGCAATCTATGTCTTCATGTGTAAGCTGCTCAAACTCTCAGAGCTCAAAGAACTTTTCAGATTGATTCGCAAATAAAACTTGCATAGCCAACTACTTGCCTCTTATCTTGTGTAACATCGCCACTTGTTGCATGCTTTAGCAGCCTTGGTTTTGCAAAATGTTTCATGAAAAGCAAGGATGCAACTGATGAGAGGCCACACATTGTTATCTTCTGTTTTGCTACCACCGTGTAGAGGCCAAAGGGGTCCTTTTCAGCTATCTTTTCTATTGCCATTTCATCCTTTTGTTTAGTTATTTCATCACTTTCATAATGGTTGAGATCTGTAGAAAAAACGAACAGAACAGATGAGAATCGTTGAGCCAGTTCGTCTAGACCGGATGCTATCTTCTGACAGACATTCACAAAGACAGGAAAGACACATATGGGAAGTATTCCAAACTCCCCAAAGAGATACTGCAAAAATGGTAACTGTACCTCGAGCGAGTGTTCATTCATGTGTGCTTGGTAGTCTATAAGGGCTTCGTCACAGCCTTTCAAAAATACCTGTGCCGCGTCTTGAGAGACTTTTGTAGAGCCAAAGGGGGTGAGCCATTCACCTTCATCCCAAATGCCAATCTGTGAACCAAGCCCTGTATGATTGGGTCCAATTAGGACTACAAGCTCTGGTTTCCCAAATTTTGTAATCTCGGCATAAGCGTGTGCAGCAACAGGTCCACTGTAGATGTAACCTGCGTGTGGCACAATTATGGCAAAGTTTTTTTCAAGTAACTTATCGGGTTTGTTTGGAATGTAACCAGGGCCAAGTTTTGATAGAAAGCATTCTTTGATAGTCCACTCCAGTCTGTGAGTTGATCCTGGGTAAAAGCTTCCTGCTACCACAGGTAACCGCTTCATCTCTCTATCACCTTCGCAGTGATAAAGATTATCAGTTCACGTTTGTCCGTTTCGTCGATCTTGGTTCTGAACAGCTGGCCGATGAATGGTAAATCTCCAAGGAAAGGTATCTTTGATTCTGTTTGACTCTTCATTTCTCTGATCAGTCCACCTATGACCAAGGTATCGCCATTCTTTAAGATGACATGTGTTTGAGCTTCACGTGTGCTCTCACCGGGTATGTTTATGTTTGGATAATAGGTTGCCTTGCTCACTTTGGTGAAAACCGTAAGTTCGATTGTCTCATCATTTCTTACATATGGTGTTATTCTTAATTCTATGCCTGTATCTAAGAAGTTTACGGTGATATTACCTTGAGCATCGACTGTTTGGTATGGTATTCTGTCTCCAATCAATATTCTTGCTTCTTTTCCACTGCTTGTGACAACTCTTGGGCTTGCCAGTAAATTATCCAGATTATTTGAATCACTGAGGTTTGCAGTCATAGAAACAGTAGCACCTGGTATGAGTGACAGCAATTTTTGGTAATCGAATAGACTTATAACATTCGTCGTAATACTGAGTGTTCCGTTGTTTAGATTAATCGCTGTATCGGTTCCAGCCAAACCAATTCGAAAGGAGAAAGATCTTTCAAGGCTGTCGAGTAATGATCTGTCGATCAATCGTGCTTCGATCTCGACCTGTTTCAGAGGCTTTGAAACATCTACTATCAGGCTTTCGATCTGTTCTTTTGCTTGGGTACTTAAGTTTGTTATTATGATCAAACCTTTGAGATCATCTACATAAACCTTTGCACCGTAAAATTCAGCCAAAGCTTTTACTCTGTCTAAGTTGTGAGGAAGGCTGTAGATGAATTTTTGTTCTGGTGTTCTATCAACAACGACCTCGACCTTTGGTTTTATGAAGACCGTGACATTGTCTGTCTCAACGAAAGAATAGCCGTACTGTTCTTGAATCAACTTTTTGAACTGTTCCCAGCTTATAGAAGAAAGATTCATTGTTATGTTTTCATTAGGAACGCTCACAAAGACTAGTGATATTTTTAATACATCGACAACACTCGATATTACCTCTTTAAGGGGTTTATCATCACAGATTATTGAAAATGTGCCATCGTCATTTTTCTTTATTTGAACAGGCTTACTTTCTTCCTTCAGTGCCTGGACCTTTCGCTGGAGTTTTTCAGAAAATTTTTCATATTCTGCAACAGCTTTTTCAGCATCTGAAGGAATCCCCACAATCACAACGATGCCCAGTTTTGGATATGCCTTTATCATTGCTGTGTTACCAATAGATTGGAGAAAACTTTGCAACTCGTCGGTGGGAACTTCTTCTTTGTACTCAAGAACTCGTGCTATCAAATCTGGTTTTGACTCGTCGGGTTTTACCTTAGGTACAACGGCTTGAAATTGATCTAACAGAATTTGTGCCTTTTCTATTTTTTCTTTTTCACCGTGCAATATCATCGTTTGATTTGCCGTGTAGATATTTACTCTGGTTATTCTGCTCAATATTTCCGATACATCTTTGGCTTGATAACCTTCCGGCACCTGTACTATGACATATGTCTCTTCTTTTTGCAGTGATTTTCTAATGTCCTCTATGAACTTTTGTGCCTCTTGTACTTTGGACTCTTCACCGGTTATTACGTAGAAGAAATCTGTTGCCTCGAGGTCTACTTCATAGAGTCTTGAAAGTATCAATTTGGCATCTTCAAATTTGAATTTTTCCACCACGGGTAAAAGTTTTACTATTCTTTGAGGCAACGTAGGTCTGGTTGAGAAATGGATCTTTCTTAATTCCTCCACAGCCCGCTGTAGGTCATTTTGATTGTAGGAACTGATTATAATCGTTCCAAGAGATCTCAAGTTTGCTTCGATCCGAACGTCGAACGTACTCTCAATAAGTACTTTGACTTCAGCATAGACTGGATCATCGAAAGCGACATCCACGGTTCTTACTAGTCTGTCTTTGACGAAGGTTTTGAGGAAAGTCTTTGCCTTGTTCAGATCTTCTTCTGATCCTGTGATCCTGAGTATATTTTGAACGTTTTTACTTTCAATTCCATATATCTGATTCAATATTTGTGATATCTGTGCTGCAGTTTGTTCATCACTCAAAAAGAAGATTTCCGATTGTTTCAAGGTGTAGTAGAAGCGTGTCAATTCAGCTGTAATAGCTTTGATGCCATCTCTAATTTGTGACGGTGCTATAACGAATAAACCTTCCTGTAGATCAATGAATCTTGACGTTGGAATACCAAAAACCGTACTTATAGCAGAAATGACCTTTTCTTGAATTGATCTTGGGATATTTAGTGGTTCCATCTGAGCACGATTGGTAAAACCTAAGTCATATAAGATTGATTCTGCGAGCTGTAGCTGAACCTCTGGTCCTTTGACTTCCAGAGTACCAAAGGGTAATTCAACTACTTGAAAGCCCATATTTTGCAGTGTTTTTGACGCTTCCTGAGGGTAGATTACCTTGAACTGTCTTGATTGGATCTGAACTTCCACTGTTTTTGTTGCTTGATCGGATGGCAGTTCCAGTTTCATCTTTTTGAACCTTTCTTCCAACTGTAAAACATAATTTATAACCGTTTGGACAGTTTTCGAATCACCTGTAATTATGAATTTATCAAGGCCCTGGAGGAGATTGAATTCAAAGGTATAAACACTTTTAAGCGAACTGAGAAGCTTTGAAACATCTTCTACAGGCACAGTAACAGTTATCTCTCTTGTTACGGAAGGAGGAGCAACAGAGAGTATTTTAGAGATCAGTTCTTGTTCATACAGATCTCCATATACGAACAACAAGGCTTTATTGGGTAGATAAGTCATTACTGTTGTTGGAGAAAGGATCTTCTCTATCCTCTGGACTATATCTTCACTCACTTCATAGATGCCCCAAAATTGGGCAAACCTCTGTGAGATCTCTTTCTTTGTTCCTATGTGAAGTGTACCATCGGGCATATAGCTATAAGCTAACGGTTCAGTACCTATTCTAACTGTGAGAAGCAGATTTCTTAGAGCTTCTTCGGGCGTTATGTTTGAAAGCTTCAAGGCTAATTTGGCTGTCTTGACCGTATCTGACAAGACAACGTTCAAATTGAGCTCTTCAGCCAGAAACTTTACGGCCGTTTCGAGGTTACTTCCCTCAGTTAGAACAAGGTCAACACGCTTATCAGAAGCTTTAAAGATCACCTTCAAGGTTTTCCCAGAAATCTCTATAGAAGGCTCTTTGGGTATAACCAATTGGAACAGAATCAGTGAGCCTTGATATGTACCGATGGCTCTCAGTGAGTCGACCGGTCCATAAGCCACGGGCAAGAAGAAGGGAGAATTAGTCAAGCTCACGTTCTTAAGATGAACTGAAAAAAGAGAACCGGCGGCATTTTTCTCTATGAAGATGTTATCTTTAACCAAGTTTACATCAGTATCGATCCGAAAGATCACCTGCCCTTCCTGAAAGATCGGGCTTATACTCGTTATTTGTGCGCCGTACAAAATTACTGTAAGCAATACCAGGGTTAAAACCAAGATTTTCTTCATAAATGTCCCCCCTCACTTTATTGTCAGTAGGTTTCCTGTTTGCAGATCAAGAACTGCCACTGCGAAACTTGTCACGTGCAGAATCAGATATCTACCATCGAGAACATCATCTGGTGATCTTTTGAGAATTTGGCCTTGAATGCTCAAAAGAACAAATCTTTCGTTTTCACCCTTTGCATAACCCGCAAACCTGTAGTCAGTCAGAGGTTCAATTAAAGAAAGCATATCAGCATTCAATCTTTCTTTGTCGAAATTGAGCATGTAAGGTTCAAAGGGATTTACACTTTGCACGGTCTGATTGTATTTTTGTGATATATTTTTCAAATCTTCGGGTCCTAACCTTCTTCTAAGCGGTAGAATCTGTTGATATGTCTGAGCAACGGCAGATGGCTTTGTCGTTTTGCCGTAAAAGAATAGAAAGTATATAGCCACGCCCCACACAGCAATTAACAAAATCAATAGAAAAACAATTCTCTTATTCATTCTAACATCACACCCGTAAGAACGATCTTAAAGGTCACGGTCTCTTTACCAGTAATACCAAAAATTTCTACCGGCACCTTTAGATTGTTTGTGACAGCCAGCGATTTGATGCTCACATTTGCCGAATTCAAGATCTTACACAGCATATCTGAGAAAACTTGGGATGAACTCTCTCCTTGTATTGTATATGTTCCATCCTGCTGGACCGAGAAACTCAAACCGAACTCCTGGGCTAGATCCTTGATTTCACTCAATTTTATTTTTGGCTCTATTGTTTTCTCAAGTCTATCAACGTAATCTCTTTTTGCCATGACATTCTTGTCGTATTCAAAAAGCCTGACAAGTTCGGCGTCTATTTTCTTAGAGAGTGCGTTGAATCTGAGATAGTCATAAACATTAAAATAAGCTGCAAAACCTATGAAGATTAAGATGGCTAGTAAAATCCCAAGTTTGCGCGGCACGATCATCGCCTACCTTGAATAGTGATCTTTGTCAGTTGCATTGATATAAAACTCATAGGGGTGTTGTATTCTACAAGTTTATCCACCTTGTAACCAAGTTCAATCATTTTCTGAGCGATTTTCTCAGTCGTTGGTTGGCTTTCTGGCTGGTATAGCTCGTAGGTTGTAAGGAGCAACTGACCGTCGAAGTTCATCTGTGAAAGCATCATCCAGTTTTTCGGATCCTTGCTCCAAAGATTCAATACTTCCTTTATGTGAGCACTGCTACTTGAGTAATTCAACATATGTATTTCAAGTAGGTCTATCCTTTCTTGCAGTTTCTTGCTCATGGTGTAGAGAACC
>JBKBIU010000333.1:0-1734 GCA_046294065.1 Pseudothermotoga sp. | reverse complement strand
GTACATCTTCTCTGGTGTTGAAGGACATCTCTATATCGATCTGTGTGAACTCAGGCTGTCTATCGGCTCTGAGGTCCTCATCGCGAAAGCATCTCACAATTTGGAAATATCTATCTAAACCGCTTATCATCAGAAGCTGCTTGAAAAGTTGTGGCGACTGAGGCAGGGCATAGAATGTACCGGGTTTCAGTCTTGACGGTACCAAGAAGTCTCTTGCACCTTCTGGAGTACTTTTTGTCAAGAAAGGCGTCTCAACTTCCACAAAACCCTGTGAGCTAAGGTAATTCCTCACAGCTTGAGCAACCTTGTGCCTCACTATTATTCTATCCATTGCCTCTTTTCTTCTCAGATCGATATAACGATACTTTAACCTGACATCTTCCGAAGGAAGTTTTGTCTCTCCAGGATAGAATGGGAGATCTCTCAGTGGAGATGAAAAAACAGTTATTTTTTCAGCTATTACCTCTATTTCGCCTGTTGCCAGTTCCCTGTTCACAGTCTCTTTTGGTCTTTCTCTAACGAGGCCCTCAACTTGAACGACAGATTCTCTTCTAAGTTCGATTTGATTTTCAAAGGATAAAACAACTTGCGTCAGGCCGTACCTGTCACGGAGCATTATGAACTTTACACCACCAAGATCTCTGATTCGGTCAACCCAGCCTGATAAAATGACCTTTTTACCAACGTCCTGGATTCTAAGTTCACCACACGTGTGGGTCCTAAGCATTTTTCATCCTCCTATTTTCACCTTGAATACTATATCATTGTTCTTGAGAATAATATATCACGCATGTACAAACTTAGAGATATACAATTAAAGAAAGGAGGAGGTGTTTGTGTGAAGTTTTCACAATTTGTTTACAAAAGACCGGATCTTACTGAAATCGAAAATGAGCTCAAAGAACAGATCGAACAACTCAAAAGGGCAAACAGGCTTCAAGAGGCAACGGAATCTGTGAAAAGGATCAACAAGATTAGGGAGGATTTTTCTACTGCATCGTCTATCTGTATGATCCGTTTTTGTATGAACACAAAAGATGAGTTTTACAAGAAAGAAAAAGACTACTTTGACAGCGCAAGCCCTGTGATGGATGGGCTTGTGAATGACTACTACGAGGCACTTTTGAATTCACAGTTCAGAGATGATCTTGAGAAAGAATATGGAAAACAACTACTGAATATTGCACACCTTGCAATCAAAACCTTCAAACCAGAGGTTTTAGAAGATTTGATTCAAGAAAATAAACTTGCAACCCAGTATGCCGAACTGATTTCATCGGCTCAGATTCAGTTCAACGGGAAAAAATTGACCATACCCCAGTTGCGGGCATTCATGCTTTCACCAGATCGGAGTGTTCGAAAACAAGCAGCCGAGGCACTGTATTCATTCTTTTCGTCAAACCAAGAGAGGTCGGATGAAATATATGATCAGCTTGTCAGACTTAGAACCAAGATTGCACACAAACTTGGTTATGATTCCTTTACACAGCTTGGTTATGATAGATTGTCTCGCTCAGACTACGATTCAAAGATGGTGAAAACTCTGAGAGAAGCCATAAAGAAGCACATAGTTCCCGCAGTGGCAAAACTTCGTGAAAGACAGGCAATTCAACTGAGTGTGGAGAAGTTGAAATACTATGATTTATCAGTTCTCTTAAAGGAAGGTAATCCTAAACCCACTGGTGATGAAGATGAAATAGTATCAAAGGCAAAGCAGATGTACGGAGAGATGTC
>JBKBIU010000053.1:0-8381 GCA_046294065.1 Pseudothermotoga sp. | reverse complement strand
TTGAGCAACCCACCTTGGATGTAATGACAAAGAAAGCTCTCGAGATTCTTGCCAAATCCGGCGAAGACTTTATACTTATGGTTGAAGGGTCTCAGATCGATTGGGAAGCTCACGCAAATGACTTCTATGGTGTGTGGAAAGAGGTCATGGAGTTCGATAATGCTGTGAAGGTTGCAATCGATTTTGCAAGGCAGGACGGGAACACTCTTGTGATAGTGACAGGAGACCATGAAACAGGTGGTCTATCACTTTCAAAAGGCAACTATTCGATCCTTGTTGATCAAGCAAGAAAAGCTAAAGGCACCACAACGATGTTCTTGAAGAAATTCAAGATCGAAGAAAAAGAAAGATTCATCGCTGGATTGAAGGAATGGTACTCAATAGACCTGTCAGAAAAGGAATATGAGATACTTTCAAAGATACCATCTGGTGAGTTGAGGCGCGAGCTTGCAAGATTTGTCAGTGGAAAGCTTGGTTTCGGTTGGACGACCTTCGATCATACAGCAGGTCCTGTTCCACTGTATGCTTTTGGTCCCGGTGCACATTACTTTACTGGCGTTATGGACAACACAGACGTTGCAAAACTGATCATGAGACTGTGTGGCATAACATCGGCTATCTTTCCTACAGTTGAGTCCAAAACTACTGGCTACTGAGAACCTCAAGGCCCCCCGTGAGGGGGCCTAAGTTTATATCTTACCTCAGGCTTGACTCTCCAAAGTTTTTATTCTCTGCTCGATCCACTTTAGTTCTTCATTGAGCATTTCAGCCGCATGCTTAAGATTATTGAGTTCATCCTCTTTAGTTTGTGAAGTCTCACATATTCGAACTTCCCATGGGGAGCAACAGCATCTTGACCAAGGAGTCGACTGAATCCTACTCATAAAGACCATCTTGTGTCCATGACAGCACATTTTACTCGCCTCCTTCGGTGATATTGATGATTTTGTGTATCATCTTAACATTTTCTTTTGCATGAAAGCACCAGCTATTCAGGAAATCTTCACCAGTTTGTGTAATCGAATAGACTCTTCTTGCGGGCCCAGTCACTTGCACATCCCAGTTTGAGCTCACCAAGCCTTGTAATTCCATGGTTCTCAACGCCCTGTAGAGAATGCTGGGGTGACAACAAGAAATATTTAGGCCTAATTCAGAAAGTTTCTCCATCAAAGAATATCCATGATTTGGTTGTTTTTTTAAAATAGCTAACAGCGCCGGTATCAAAAGATCCATCTTTATAGCACCGTGCATACAGCTTCTAACATCTGGCATTAACACTGGACCTCCCCTTTTGATGAATGAGAACAATCATGATGAGCCTCTTGTTTCGAGTGGAAACACCCTTCAGTGAGTTTCTCAAGTTTATTGTCCCTATAATCTTTGATAACTTCTTCGACGCTATGGGTATCTGTTCTAAAGACCGCTACTCCTGCTCGCTCAAAAGCTTCCAATGCTCCAGGGCCCATATGTTGCACTATCAAGGCCGTTGGGTTGAGGGTGAGTAGCACATCTTTTGGTTTTTCAAAACCACCAAAATGATCACTCCTGTTCTGTAATTTATCGATTTTGATGACGTTGCCGTTTTCATCCAAGTCAACTACGGCAAAATAGGGTGCCCTACCAAAATGTGAAGAAATGGTAGATCCATCAAGCGTTGGTACGATTATCCTAAGCATTTACGTGACCTCCTCTTTTAGTATTGTAGCACTTATGTGCAATTTGTCAATAGAGACAAAAGTGAAACACAGCTATTATCTATATTCGCACCAAACCATCCAGGATTTCCATTTTCTTTTCACTACTCTCTTGCTTTTTGGTAAAATTATGGTATAATTTAAATTGGGGGCGATGGTTTATGAGAATAAACGACGCGACCAGTATGTGGGCAGCTCGGTATCTTGAATTTTTACAGAATAGACAGTCAGCTCTTACTCAACAGATTGCTCAAGCCACTATACCATTTAGCACAAACATATCTGCATCAGCGATCTCTGAAAGATTACGTGCACAGATGAGAGGTTACGAAAGATCGATGTACGATGTGTACAATGCGATAGGTATGCTGAATGTGGCAGAAGGTGGTTTAAATTCAATAACCACAAACCTCCAAAGAATGAGAGAATTGGCAGTCCAAGCTTCAAATTCCACACTGAATGAATCTGATCGAAGTGCTTTACAGAAAGAATTTGAGCAATTGCAGCAACAAATAAATAAAACCTCTCAACAAACACAGTACAACAACATAGCAGTTATAGCGGGAGATGTTAGGAACTATCAAGTGCAAACAGGCCCAAACGAGGGTCAGAACATGTCTATAACGATAGGTGCCGTCAATACACAAACCCTTGGAATTGAAAATCTAAATTTGAACAATATTCAGAACGCTCAAAACGCCATTGAAAAGATTGACAGAGCCTTAGAACAACTAAACAACACAAGATCATATGTGGGAGCAACGACTAACAGACTTGCCTCGGCAGCAAGAGAATTGTCAAACACCATGGTAAACATCACCTCGAGTGTGAGTACCTTGACAGATACAGACATGGCAAGATCTATGATGGATTTCATACGAACACAATTATTGACTCGATCTACAACAGCCATGATGAGTTATTCTAACCTATCTCGGTTAGCAGTACTCAGAATACTAGGTTCTTGAAATCTTTGTTGTAATCAACACCGGGGCAATCAGATTGTTGCCCCTTTTTATTGACAGAAATATCTATTAAAATAGTCGTATTTATGATATCGTTATTGTGAACAAATTTTCAAAGGAGGTGTTGTGAATGGATATGTTTTGCTACATGTGTTCACAAGCTTTGAACAACGAAGCATGCACAAAGATTGGTGTCTGCGGCAAAAACCCAACAGTGACAAGACTTCAAGACAATCTTGTGTACATTCTAGATGGTATATCAGCTTACTACTATCATGCCAGGGAACTTGGGTACAAAGATGAAGAAATCGCTGCATTTTTTTCAAAAGGACTGTATTCAACTCTGACAAATGTAAACTTTGATGCTGAAAGTTACGTTCAGCTCTCGCTTGAAGCTGGTATGATGAATTTCAAAGTTATGCAACTTTTGAAAAAAGCTCACATCGAAACCTATGGGGAACCGACACCAACGCAGGTAGAAACAGGAACAAAAAAAGGTCACGCAATCATCGTTACTGGACATAATTTGAAAGCACTCGAAGAACTCTTGAAACAAGTAGAAGGAACTGGTATCAATGTCTACACTCATTCAGAAATGTTACCTGCCCATGGATACCCGGGATTAAGAAAATTTAGTAATCTTGCGGGGAATCTTGGAGCGGCATGGTATGATCAGAAATCTTTGTTCGCGAAAATTCCTGCTGCGATCTTGGGAACCTCAAACTGCATCCTTACACCCACAGAGGCTTATAGAGACAGAATCTTCACAACCTCGATCGCCAAATTACCAAAGGTAAAACATATAGAAGGCTACGATTACTCACCTGTTATAGAGAAGGCGCTTTCTCTACCTCAGCTCGAAGAAAAGCCGGGAAATTACAAATTCACTACAGGTTTTTCGTTGAAATCAGTGTTAGATTTGAAAGACAAGATAAAGCACTTAGTTGAATTGGGAAAGATCAGGCATTTCTTTGTAATAGGAGGATGTGATACACCGACGCATAAGGGTAGTTATTACAGAGAGTTTGCTCAAAAGCTACCAAAGGACACAGTCATCATAACCCTTGCCTGTGGAAAGTACAGATTAAACGATATCGATTTTGGCGACATAGACGGTCTTCCAAGGTTGATAGATGTAGGACAGTGTAACGATACAATCGTTGCCATCGAAATAGCTCAAGCATTATCAACATTGTTCAACAAACCAATTAATGAATTGCCGTTGACACTGGTCTTAACATGGATGGAACAAAAGGCAGTAGCCATTCTCTGGACTTTGTTGGCATTGGGTGTTAAAGGTATACACATCGGTCCGGTGTTACCCGCTTGGGCTAACGAGGAAATCATAAATCTCTTGAAGATGAATTACGATCTGAGATTGATAGGTGACCCCGATGAAGATATCAAGCGAATTTTGAAATTTTGAATTAGGAAAGATAGACAGGAAGGTGGCGAAAGCCACCTTTGTTTTACTTGACACAATTGATTATAATCATTATAATGATTATAGTGATTGGGGGTGCGCCCTTTGCCTTCAATGATTGATCCTTATTCAACAGAACCTTTGTATTACCAACTCAAGGAAGCATTAAGAAAGAACATACTCGCAGGTGTATGGAAGTCAGGTGAAAAGATACCAACGGAAAGACAGCTCTCAGAGAACTTTGGGGTCAGCACAGCAGTTGTTAGGCAAGCCGTATCTCTTCTTGTAGAGGAAGGATTTCTCATTAAGAGGCAAGGTAAGGGAACCTTTGTAGTAGACGCGAGAGTCAGGCAAGGCCCGAGAAAACTCACCAGTTTCACCGAAGAAATGTCATCAATGGGTCTTAAAGCTTCGTCAATTGTTTTGGAAAAAGGTGTAAAACAGGCAGATGAAAAAATTTGCAACGCTTTAAAACTAGAGCTGAAAGCCAACGTATTGATGGTCAGGCGACTCAGGCTTGCCAACAACGAACCTCTTGGTATACAGACTTTCTATATCGCCGAATACTTGGTACCTGATTTTCTCGAAAATGATCTAACACAATCTCTTTACAAATTACTTGAGACGAAATATGGTGTTCGAATTGTATCAGCTCAGGAAAAATACTTTGCCACGATACTTGACAGATACGAATGTAAACTCTTGAAAGTGAAATGGCCCTTTGCAGGTTTCATAGTTGAACGTATCACTTTCGATCCAACTGGTAGCCCTGTTGAATATACTGAATCAATAATCAGAAGCGACAAATACTCTGTGCAAGTCAGTTTGAGGAAGTGAAGGCATGTTTTTTGTAGCCGATATTGGCGGTACAAACCTTAGAACAGCAATTGCTGATGCCAACGGGACAATTTTGTGCAAGTATAAGCACAGCACACCAAAAGATTATGACCAACTTCTACGGTTGTTAGAGACTGAGTTCCACAAATATGCACAAAAATCGCAAATCTTGGGATACTGTATCTCTGTGGCTGGCGCCGTCTTCAGCGACGGCAACGTATGGCTTCCAAATGTGTTTGGTTCGAACAGATTTGATATACTGCATGATCTGAAGCATCTACTTGATAATTCAAGAGGTTATGCAATTGATGATCGAATCGCAGGATTAATGGGAGAATTGTGGAAAGGCTGTGCTTTTGGAAAGAAGAATGTACTCTATCTTGTTATAGGAACAGGCGTTGGGCTTGGGATATTTGCAAATGGGACACTTATTACTGGAAATCAAAATCTTTCTGGTTCTGTCGGATGGATTAAAACCTTTGATCCGTTGACAGGCAAATTTGAGAACATGGAAGATCTCATCTCTGGCCCTGCTATTGTGAAAAAATATAAAGAAATCTCTGGTATCCAGGTTGATTCAGCACAAGATGTTTTCAAGTTCTACTTGAAAAAGGACAAAGATGCAGAGAAAGTTGTTGTGAAAGTCTCGGAGTTGATTGGTTATCTTCTGAGCATTCTTACTAATACCTTCAATCCAGATCTGATTGTCCTTGCAGGAAGTTTGGCATTACAATGGAATATTTTGCAGGAACATGCGTTACAAGTCTTGCAAACACATACCAGTCCCCTCATTCAAGAGCCTTCAGTTCAACCTTCTTTTCTCGGTGAAGATGCTCAATTGATTGGCTGCGCCAGATACATTTTGATGATGCAAGAAAGGAGTGACTGAGTTGTTGGCGTTTGAGACGTACCTGGAGAAAATCGGCGAAGTTTTGAAAAGAATCAAGAATGAACAAAAAGAGAATATTGTTAAAGCGTCAAACGTCATGGCAAACTGCATTGAAAATGGTGGCCTTGTGCATATGTTTGGGAGTGGTCATTCGGTTTTACCTGTCTTAGACGCT
Source organism: Pseudothermotoga sp. (assembly GCA_046294065.1). Lineage (GTDB taxonomy): Bacteria > Thermotogota > Thermotogae > Thermotogales > DSM-5069 > Pseudothermotoga_B. The sequence continues at coordinate 2,398 of JBKBIU010000053.1, read as the reverse complement.
TTTCCAAGATATGGGAGCTTTCTTGGATTCAATCCCCTGACTGATCCAAGGTTGATGTGGTTCAGCGCCACAGGTCCTGCAAGCGCTCCCGGTCTTTTACTCATCGAGAGAAAGGAAGGATACATTGTAGATGGTTTTCTGAGATACCAACCAATAGGTAAGGGTGATGTATTGCTTGTTTACTCTCACGGAGGAGTCAACGCTGCGCCTGTGGAAGCAGCTATGTACGCTAAGAAGGTTGGGGCAACGGTTATAGCTGTGTTGTCAATGGAAAATCAAGCCCTTGCTAACCCAACCCACAGTACTAAGAAAAAACTATCAGATATTGCTGATATAACTATCGACAACTGTGTCCCACCTGAAGATGCTCTGGTTCCTCTTGAAGGTAGAGAAGAGAAGATAGCAGCTTCTTCAACTATAGCGGCAATAGCCGTAACGATGTCTTTAATAGCCCAGACCGGGACAATTTTGAACGAGAAAGGAAAGGATCTGAAGATCTTTGTCTCTCCAAATGTTCCTGGCTTTGGTGTTGATTACAACATAAGAATCTTTGACCAACACCAGAGAATGATCTGCGATCATTACAAAAAGATTCAGAAGGAGTGAGAGACTTGAGAAACTTTTTCCCCGTTTCCGTGTGGTATGGTCCTGAAAGATCAAGAGCACCAATGGTTGCGAAGATCAAATCTTTGAAAGATGTGGAAAAAGACATTCAGAAGATAAGATCGCTTGGTTTCAATGCTGTAAGATTTTGGTACGATTGGGCTGCAGCAGAGCCAAAGCCTGCTGTTTGGGATTTTTCTACAATAGAGGCTCTCTTGTCCATAACAGATAAGCTAAAGATTCAAGCAATAGTCCAAGTATACACAGATTCCGCACCAAACTGGGTAGAACGAGATCATCCAGATTCTTTATTTGTTGACAGATCTGGTTTAGTAATTCACTCACAGGCATCACCTGGCTATTGTTCAGATCATCCAGCGGTAAGAAGGCATATAGAACAGTTTCTTGAAAGACTCGCCAAGGTTGTGTCTTCACATGAATCTTTTTACGCATGGGACATTTGGTCAGAGCCGCACATTGTTCAATGGTCTTGGGTTGACTACATTAAAGACCCCTGGTTCTGTTATTGTAAAAATTCTCAAAACAGATTTATTAATTGGCTCAAGGAAAAATACAAAACGATTGACGCATTGAATGAAGCATGGTACAGAACACACAAAAGTTGGGAAGAAATAGTTGCTCCAAGGTATGTTTCTTTGTCGAGTTTCAGAGACTTACTTGATTGGATTGAATTCAATATCGAAAAGATAGCACAAGACCTTGAATGGAAGAGTAAACTCCTACGCAAGAGTGACAAAGATCATTTGATATCAAGCCACGCTGCAATATCGAGCGTGTACGGAATACCAGGGATAGGTTATGGTGCATCAGATGACTGGCGACTTTCAGAAAAGGTTGACGTATGGGGCACATCTTTCTATCCAAAGCACACAGGTTCATGGATGCCCTTGAAGGCTCATCACATGGGGGTAGCATTAGATGCTAGCAGGTCTTCATGCGAAAGCCGAGGAAGACCTTTCTGGATAGGAGAACTTCAGACAGGCCACGGTGTTACGGGAATGAGGTTTGGTGAGCCTGTAGATGAACTGGATGTTGAGCGTTGGGCATGGTTCGCTGTTTCGAGGAATGCAAAGGGGCTGAACTATTATGCATGGTTACCAATGAGCTGTGGCTATGAAATCTCTGGATTTGGTTTGGCGAACTATGATGGATCAATAAATGAACGTGCTTTGGCTGCTGGTAAGGTAGCAAGAATAATCACAGAAAACATGGATATATTTATTAACTCAAAACCTACACCAGCACAAGTTGCAATACTTTACAATATCGAAGCTCACAAAGCTTTAGCCTGCCTTAGGGCTGAGAGCGCTGAAGTGATTCGAAAGGACATCTTTGGCATTTACAAATCTTTGATGAACCTTGGACTCAATGTTGATTTTCTGCATCTGACAGATTTTGGGGGAGATCTTTCAAGATACAAGGTCATTTTTCTTCCATTTTCAATTGCTTTGGATGAAAAGACTGCAGAAGCAATAGATGATTATATCTCACATGGTGGAACTGTTGTTGCAGATGGACGTCTTGCGTGGATGAAAGAAGATGGAACTTTGTGCGAAAAAATTCCAGGCTTGGGGCTAGACAAAATCTTTGGTTGTGAGGAACTTTGGATGAAAGAAGTGAAAATGCAAACAGCACTTGAGTTTAACGGATTAAAGCTTTCGGCATGTAGATACATATCTGTTTATAAAGCTCTGGGCGGTAAACCTGTTGCGATGTACGAAAACAACCCTGTGATAGTTGAGAACAATCGTAATTCAGGAAAGGCAATCATGAT
>JBKBIU010000052.1:0-8396 GCA_046294065.1 Pseudothermotoga sp. | reverse complement strand
TTCTTTCTATCACATGTCGTGCAAATCGTTGAGATAGTAGAAAAACTGATTTGAGGTTCACGGTCATCACTTCATCCCAATCTTTTTCAGCATACTGTGTTGCAGGTGCTCTCCGAATTATTCCTGCGTTGTTAACTAAGATGTCAACTTTGCCAAATCTTTCAACAGATTTGTCAACAATTGAAGAGGTTTTTGATGAATCTTTCAGATCTATCCTTAGTTCCAGATACCTTCTATTGAGGCTCTCAACCGTTTTTCTTGTTTCTGTTTGATCAGAGGATCCGCTCACTCCAACTATATCTGCTCCAGCTTCGGCTAATGCGATAGCCATTGCCTGACCAAGCCCACGGGAAGCACCCGTAACTATGGCAACCTTTCCTGACAGTGAAAAACTCTCCATAATGCTCATTCTCTACACCTCTCATATGGAAAGATTGTTTTCAATGTTCTTGATCATCTTTGTGGCTAAATCTACGAATCTTAGATCTGGATCGACATAGGGTGCCTGTATTCTCTTGGGGCCTGCCAAGAACCACAGATAGTACACGGTGAAACCTGGTGCTGCGACAACTGTATGATAGCCCTTTGGTATCAAGTGCAATGTGTTGTCTTCCACCACATAACTGGCATTCAAGTCTCTTGAGTCAGTATAATGCCTTGCAAGTCCAAAACCTTTGGGATGATCGGTTTTGTAAAAGTAAATCTCTTCTAAGTAACTTTCATCTGGAAGATTATCATTTTCATGCCTGTGTGGTGGATATGTCGACCAGTTTCCGGACGGAGTGAAAGTCTCACCTATCATCAGCCTTATGGCAGGATGATTTTGATCAATCGCAATCTGATGATAAGTTCTTGAATAGTTGGAGACACCCCATTTTCCCGATACAACCTCCTCTGGTTTTATCAAGTATGGTTCTATAAAAGTTTCTTCATCGACCTTTGCTTTTGCCAAGGCGATTTCCGCACTGTCTTGTTGGCTTGTTCGAAGAGCGAAGACAGATCTTGGAGGTATATAGACTGAAAAAGGTTTGCCTTGAAAAACATTTTTTCTTGTGCCAATGTTTTTAAATTCCCTGTCTCTGACTGAGACATCACACTTTCCAGAGAGGACAACTAAGAACATTTCATAATTTGAACTGTTCGAAGAATATTCCTGCGAAGGAGAAAGCACAATTCTTTCGAAACCAAGATAGCTCATGCCATTGTCTGGTGGATCGGTTTTGAATATTCTCTCTTGCTTTGGTAATTGTAAGAAATACTGCACAAGGATCACCTCGTTGTCATTTTATGAAACTGACTTTCTTTTTACGACATATTAATAGCGTAACAGTTTCCTCATGACAATGTCAAGTTCAAAAGATATGGCAAGCGGCGAAATCTTTTGATGAAATGTTGTTGCAAAATTTTTCCAGAAGAACAGTTCCTTATTGAGTCTTTCTACGTTATACTATCTTTGTAAAGGAGGAGGTTATACTGATTAACTTTCAAAAAAACGAGATGACCGAACACGTTGTTTACAGAATACTTTCAAAGCAAGATAGATCAGATAATTCAGCGATCTTGGCCAAAATATCGCGGGAGGAACTTGCTCACTATGAAAAAATCCGTTCCTTAACAAAGGTTGATACAAAACCCAGTTGGTTCAAAGTATTGTGGTATGTTGTTATTGCGAAGATTCTTGGACTGACCTTTGCATTGAAATTAATGGAAAGAGGTGAACAGAAAGCACAAAAGAAGTACTCGCTATCCCAAGAAGATGTATTAAGAGCATTAGCCATCGATGAAAAGATGCACGAGGAAGAGTTACTCGAACTTATCAATGAAGAAAAACTCGACTACATAGGTTCGATGGTTCTTGGATTGAACGATGCCCTCGTTGAACTGACAGGAGCATTGGCTGGTCTCACGCTGGCTATACAGAAAACATCTATCGTGGCTCTTTCGGGTATAATAACCGGTGTAGCAGCGGCTCTTTCTATGTCAGCCTCTGATTATTTATCAAGAAAATCTGAGGGCGGAGAGAAAAAACCGCTCAGGTCTGCTCTATACACAGGCATTGCTTATATATTCACCGTTCTGTTTTTGACCTTTCCCTATCTTGTTTTGAAAAATCCCTTTATTGCACTTTCTCTGACCGTTATGAATGCAGTTTTTGTCATTTTCGTCTTCACATTCTTCGTATCTGTTGTTAAAGATCAAAGTTTTGGCAAAAATTTTCTGGAGATGTTATCGATAAGCATGGGTGTAGCGGCGGTCTCATTTTTCATAGGCCTCTTCGTCAGAAGGTTTTTCAACATCGATATCTGACATAGTTCCACTCTGAGTTTGATTCTGCATGTTTTGAACAAATCGGATCATATTTTCGTAAAAAACTTTCATCTGCTGTTGGGTCATTTCTTGGTGTGCGTATCTCAGTTTCACGTATGAATCCGTAACTATAGAAAGGTTTTCCTGTTCTTTAGTCACTGCAAGTATCTCAAGAGGTGTTAAATGATGTAGATTGCTAAAGTACTTTCTTCTGAGCCACCAATAAGCACCCAAGATGAATTTCTCGGTAGGTTCGAATTCTGGAATCTTATCGAGTGGATAGATGTGTACATCCTCAGGTATCTGTTCTTGAATTTTCTCTGCTTGTGGTGCTTTGAGTCTTGCAGTTTTAAAGATTGAGTATATTATTGTTCCAGTTACAACCAAGAGTAAGACGACTGTTATCATGTCAAGAATACTCATGAAGTTCACTTTCGATTTATTCATTCCTTCATCCTCAACTGTGATGACTGTAGCATTCGAAGAGATTTGAAGATTTTGTTCATTCTGAGTGATGCTCTGTTCAATCTGTGAAAGTTCTTCAAAGCCTTTCTCTGATGGCTTTATGAGTCTAAACAATAATGATAATGAGCTGACCACAATGGCAAAGAACAGTGCTCCTAAGATCAGTAATTTCAGTGTTCCTTTGATTCCAAAGTTTCCCAGCGTGAAGGTGAACAAGAGTATCCCAAATAGTGTCAGTATCACAGGAAACCAGATCTTATCTATGAACTCCGTTAGTTTGTTTTTCTGTGATTCTTGCTGTCTTTGGGATTTTCTGACGATGATGATCTGCTCTTGAGATTGTTCTTGTCTTTGATTTTCTCTCACAGTTGGAATCGCCGAAAGGATAGGTTTTAATGGAAATACATTGACCTGTGAAAACAATGCAGAGATCAGCAGAATCAAAGCTATGTATAAAAGTGCAACTTTGAAGTTGAATGTCTTTGCTTTACCGGCATACCAGATGCCAGTGAGGACTCCAAAAAATAAAAGATCTAGGACCGTTCCGTGTGGTCTTACGAGACTAAGATAAACTCCCAAAAAAATCAGCGAAGTTATGGAAATCATACCGCTCGATGTGAATATCAATATCAAAGCCACTGCCACGAAGGACAGCAAAATCGATTCAAAAAAATCTGTTTTGAGAATCCCAGCAATAACCGTGTTCGTTATGAAGATCAAAGGCAAAATGAGTACTATTGAACAACCAAGGTCTGAATTCATCACCACGGTGAGAAAGACGGTGAGTGCCGCAAGCAACAAGCCTGCCCATAGGGGCAATGGTGAACTAAAGATATAAAAGGCTATTATACTCAAGATGACGTAACTGAGTATTTTTTCAAACACTCTGGATTTCATCAAAGACCTCCTGCAAAGTTTGACTTGGTTTTACTATCCTCACGATTATCTGTTCCTTTTCAAGTAATTTTGCCTGTTCTCTCAATTTCACCATATCTATTGGGTACATCTCGTAAGTTCTTGAAGGTTTGTATCTGGGATCTCTAAAACCATAGGGAATCAAAAGAACTATAACGCGAGAAACTTTGGCTCTGGCATTTATCAAAAGTGGCAGCAGAGAGTCAGTTAAATACATCGATATTATCACCAAGGTGTTAGATGGGTTCAAGGTGTAAAGATTTTTGGTCAGTTCCTCAGCAATCTGCGGACCATTTTCATCGCCCTCGGCCATGGCAAGTAATTCAACGGCACTGACCCAATCTGTGCTTGAACCATAGTTTCTTTTAAAGACTTCCTTTCCCACAACGATCAAATCTACCACATTACCTCTGTGAGTCAACCAGTATATTATAGAAGATGTTGCCAAAACAGCTTCTTCTTCGTAATTTTTGCGAATTTGTGCCCATACAGCTTTAGCAAAAATGTCCTTTGAAAGATTCAGATCAAGATAGATTATGGTATTACTTATGGCAGTGAAATCGAGTTCTTTGACGTACAGTGAGCCAAGCTTTGCCGAGATCTTCCAATGCACTCTGTTCAAAGGTTCATTTGTGTACTCGCGAACACCTTTTATATGTGTTGAATCCTCGAGTAGTTTGAAATCCGATCTATTACCCGGCAATAGTTCCCTCAATCTAGATGGGAAGGATTCAAGGTGCATTATCTTTGGAAGTATAAATATTTCCTGCTCTTTAGAATAAGTAGCCCAGTGTTTGAAGAACCCTAGAGGATGTTCATAGATGACCATGAAGTCTTTGAGAATCTTCTTTCCTCTTGTAGAGAAAGATGTCCTTGCTTCTAAGGTGATTGGTTGCGATTTTGTAAGAGTCAAGGTTCGCTCCAGAAGATTATAGCTCAACAATCCAGCAATTTTTATTTGTGAAATTGCCGTTACACTCAAAGTTGTCGATGGGCTGCACAATTTGTGATAGACTGTGATGCTTTCGTTAGTGAAAGCCCTTGTTGTGTTTGCCCATCTCGCCACTTCCAAGTTGCATATCTTTCGCTTAGTTGAAAGATAATTGAACCATAGGAAGGCACATGCTACAAGGGCGATCAAGGAAAAGCCATTCAGGCTTATCAAGAGCCATAGGATAGAAAGAGAGGTCAAGAACCACAAGGTACCGCTCGAAGATGTGATTTTCTTTAGTTCAAGCTTCACTTTTTATGGGTGCCTCCTCTGTCTGGAGAATATACTGAAGTATCTCTTGCTTGGTTTTTCGCATCAACCTTGCCTCGGGTCTTAGAATAATTCTGTGTGCCAGGGTATCTATGACTATCGTTTTCACATCGTCAGGTAAGACGTAATCTCTTCCTCTGAGAGCGGCGAGGGCTCTGGAGATCTCCATCAAAGCTATAGCGCCTCTTGGACTTGAACCCAGTGCGATATCTTCATGTTCCCTTGTCCGAGAAACTATCCTGATTATATAGTCGATCACTGAATCATCGATGTAAACTTTCTTGATGGCCTCTTTTGCTCGTTCCAATTCGCCTTGATCACAAACAGCTTTGAGTGAGTCTATGGGATGTTCTTTTTCTAATTTTCGCAACATTTTCATCTCATCTTCTCTACTAAGATATCCAATGGAAAGGCATATTGAGAATCTGTCAAGTTGTGCTTCTGGTAAGGGAAAGGTCCCCTCGAATTCTACAGGATTCTGAGTGGCGATGACAAAGAAGTGCTTGCTCAAGTGGTAGGTAATTCCATCAACAGTCACCTGCCGTTCTGCCATTGACTGTAAGAGTGCTGATTGTGTTCTCGGGGTTGCCCTGTTTATTTCGTCTGCAAGTAATATGTCTGTGAATACCGGCCCTTTCTTAAAGACAAACTCATTTCGTCTGGTGTCCAGAATGTTCAATCCTGTTATATCCGACGGCAACAAATCTGGAGTACATTGAATTCTACTGAATTCTAAACCAGTTGAGACTGCCAACGATCTTGCCAACATTGTCTTACCAACACCTGGTACGTCGTTTAAAAGTACATGTCCATTGCTGAGCATACAAGCTAGCATCTTTTCTATGATGCTTTCTTTCCCAACGATTACTTTAGAGACATTCGTCACTATCTTTCTTTTGAACTCTTCCAGATCTGCCATTTTGAATTCCTCCTAATACTGAGATTAACAGGTTTTGCCATCAAGGCACCAACAATTTTATAAGCTGTTGCTTCCTTGCCAAAGGGTTCTTTGTTTCTATAATCGTGTTTTCGAATAAAGAGTGAAAGTTGATCCTTCAAATTTGAAAGTTTTGCATGCTGTATCCTTTTCAAACTTTCAGCGAATGATTCATCAACAACGGCAGATATCTTGTAGTAGTGGTAAAGGCACAAAATACTGTTGCTTTTTTCATAAAGATTCAAACCGTCGTTCTCATTGAAGATTCTACTGAAGGATGATAAGTAGGTTTTTTCTATCTCATTTTCGTGTTCACAAAGATAACAGCCTCTATTCCTGATCGAGTCAAGACTATTCTGTGTCATCAAATCTATCTGGTTTTGAAGCAAGTCTTCATAGATGATAGCGATACCTAACAATCCAAGCTCTGGATGGTGCTCTAAGTATTTTTCAATCATCTGTGTATGTCTTTTGCACAAACCAGAAGTTCTAAGGTCGCCTCTAATCTGTGGATCATTTACAAGTTCGTAAAGAATCGTATCAACAAGTCTTTCAACATTTTCATTCATGAGTGTACATATAGGGCAACCTTGGGCTCTTTCCATGGTATCGAATATTTTGATTTCAACCAAGTCTCTTGGCTTCAAAATCCTCACCTCAAAAGAAAAAACCCCTACTCTTTCGAGTAGGAGTCATCAGCCTCTTTGGGCAAATATGGCAGACTCCATTGCCTAAACTATTATATCATATAATTAATTTTCATCAGCCAACTTTGGACATTTTTCAGTCTATGATCAGGCAAAATAGGTTTTTCTGAAAGATCTACTTCGCACATTTGTTGAGATGAACTGATCTTTGGCTTGCCTCCCTCGGGATCAAAGGTTCGAATTATCACACCTTTGTCATCTTCCGAGGGTTTGAAGGCACTTAGAAATCCATTTTCTACGGCAAGCTCTAACTTTGGGAGTCTTTCAAAGTGTCCTTGAATTGCCATTGGTGTTATTTGATAGTTTCTGACATGATAGTAGACGTCTTTGATACTCCATTTGTCGTGAAGAATGATTGAAAATTCAGCGGTGTGTTCACCGATTCCTTGCGCCTCGGGCGTCTTGATGCCAGGACCTGCATGGCCCGGTCTTGTTACAAGATCGTTTCTTGAAAGCCATCCTACACTCCTGAGTATGGTCAACTTCAAACCATTGTCTTCAACTCGTACTTCTCTAAGTCCTTTCGTTGAGATTGTGATACTCGTCTTGGGGAGCGTTACAAACCAATACATTGCAAAGTTGTTCTCTGGTAACTCTGCCCAGTCTGAATAATCGACACCGAGTTTTTCAACTTTGTGTTGGACTGGACCGAAATAGCCATCGGTGATGAGTTCTGAGAGGTCATCAAGGGGGAAAACAACAGACAGCCTGTGATCCTTTGAGTTGTTGGTGAATTTGATTTTCACATCTATTCTTGGTAGATCTCTGTAAAAGGTGTATTCAATCTCAAAAGGTAGATCTATCAGTTTTTCTGAACGCTTTTTCCTGTTGACATCTATGGATTCTGGTATTTTCATGGTGTTTGTGACGATCACCTTCTTCATGAAGGAAGAGTCGATAAAATTCTTGATAGTAGCCTTCGTTTTGAGTGAGGTGAAGGTCTCTTTTGATACCCAGCTGTAATTGTATTCATCACCCACATCTTCTACATCTTCCAGATAACACAGATCCTTGAAAATCTTTCCTTTGTGATTCAAAATGAGTGTTCCGTTTTCATCTATCTTGTGAGATTCTACAAAGGATCCCTTCTTTTCCCTTGAAGGAACTATAGTGAATGATCTGAAACCAAAACTTGGTACTGAAAGATTCAGGAAGCACCTGTACGTTTTTCTCTCATCATTTTCGATAGCCTTTGTGGTTGGGCTCTCATAGAACCTGACTAGTATGCTCATATCATTTTGCAAATCTTTTTCAGTTTCCACCATTACTGAATCTATCTGATTTCCATCTTCATCTGTGAATAGGTACTCCCCTTCCTCAAGATTCACACAGGCTTCTACAACACCTTTGTAATCACATTCAAGTGGGTTGAAGATCGTTATTCCCATATCGTCGATACGTCTTTTAACAGTTGATAGGAAAGTTTTTGCAAACAAGGCTTTGCCGTGTTCCATCGCATTCTTCAACCTTGCCTGCACAGCTCTGTGAACTTCATCGATACTACATCCACAGATGCTGTCGTGTGGTTGACACTGTAAAATCTGCTTCCATCCATACCATATGGAATCAAATGGTACTTGATTACCAATGATTTTGGAAATGGCAAGAAGTGGTTCTAAATAGTAAACATAGAATTTCTCCACCTGATGGTGTAGGATCTTTTCCCAAATTCTGGAGGAAGTTACATCTTTTAAAACCGGAACGATCCTGGGCGATCTCAATTCTCCAACCACACAAGATTTTGGCCTTCCAAGTTCTGCTGTATATTCTTCGAATCCTGTTTGAGTGAACCTGGTTTCTCTTG
>JBKBIU010000332.1:0-1739 GCA_046294065.1 Pseudothermotoga sp. | reverse complement strand
CTCTTCGATCAAGAGTTTCCATATATGATGATGTTTTTCCAAAAACCTTTCAATTGCCAAGAAGAGAGTGATTTATTCCATTTCCATGTTGAATTTAATCCACCAAAAAGAGATAAAGACAAGATCAAGTGGATGGCGAGTGTTGAGACTGGTACGTGGGCTTTTATAAATCCAGTGGTGCCCGAGCAAGCTGCAGAGATGTTAAGAAATACGAAAGTGGAGGGAATCTAATGCCAAAGTTCAGAGCTCCCGGTAGAGTGAATATCATTGGAGAGCACACAGATTACAACGACGGTTTTGTTCTACCTTTTGCAATTGACAGATATGTTGAAGTCGATATCAAGCCGAGCAATAGATATGTATTCACATCACAAGTGATGAATGAGACAGTTTCCGTTGAAAAGTTTCAAAGACTTGGTAAATGGACAGATTATGTCATGGGAGTGATCTGGGCCATTGAACAACGAGGATACAAGACAGAACCAGTGGAAGTTATCGTCTCTTCAAACCTTCCTATCGGAGCTGGCCTTTCAAGTTCTGCCGCATTAGAAATAGCAACGGCCTACGGTATTAATGAGATCTTCAATCTGAAGATGGATAAGATGCAACTTGTTGAGGTAGGAATGAAGGCAGAAAGAGAGTTTGTTGGTGTCAGATGTGGAGTGATGGATCAATTCACGGCAGTTTTTGCAAAGAAGGATTACGCGATCTTTCTTGATACTTCAAATCTGAAGTATCAATATGTGCCATTGAATTTTGCTGATCTTGAATTTGCTTTGATAGATTCGAATACAAAACATGAATTGTCTTCATCTGAATACAACAAAAGGCGAGAAGAGTGTGAGAAAGTTTTGAAGACGCTAAACAAGAAATCTTTTCGAGAAATAGATTACGACGATCTTTCAATACTTGACCCGCTTTTGAGAAAAAGGGCACGGCACGTCCTCGATGAAAATAAACGTGTTTTGCTCGCGGTGAGGGCACTGAAAAACTCAGAAAGTTTCTTACTTGGAAATCTCTTGTACGAGTCACATGTGAGCTTGAGGGATCTTTACGAAGTTTCCTGTGATGAGACAGACTTCATAGTTGGTTTTGTCAAGGGAGAACTCGGGATACTTGGAGCCAGGATGGTTGGAGGCGGCTTTGGTGGCAGCGTACTTGTACTTGCCAGAGCAGGCCATATAGATAAAGTTTTTATTGAACTGGAAAAGAGTTACTTCAAAATGTTTGGTAAGAAACCAACCTTGATCAAAATAAAGAGCAGTGATGGAGCAAACATGGTGATGGAATGAAAAGGACATCTTCTGAATGGTTAAAGAACGAGATAATAAGATACATTGTTAGAATGGGATTGAGACCATCGGACAGACTCCCTTCCGAGCGTGAACTTGCACAGATGTTTCAAGTGAGTAGGACCACCGTTCGCGAGGCAGTCAAGAAACTTGAGGAAAAAGGTGTCGTGAAGGTTGAGGCGCCTAAAGGTATTTTTGTTGCAAGTGATCTACATGAGCTTTCTTTTGAAGCTCCATTTTCAGTCAAATTTTGTCCCTCAAGAGAGTTCATAATCGATTTGCTCAGAGTCAGGGGAGCAATGGAAGAACTTGCTGTTGAATTGACCGTTCAGAATTCGTCAGAAGATGATCTTCTCAAAGTAATCGGTGAACTGAAGGTTCTCGATCTTGTTGATCCTGATCAAGACATGAAGTTTCACAAGAAATTCTTTGAAATGTCTGGTAATA
>JBKBIU010000051.1:0-8417 GCA_046294065.1 Pseudothermotoga sp. | reverse complement strand
ACCAAGGGTTGTCATAGGTGTACCAATAGGAATTACCGATGTGGAAAGACGCGCCATACTTGAAGCTGGACTCGAAGCGGGTGCTTCGAGAGTTTTCTTGATAGAAGAACCCATGGCAAGTGCAATAGGTATAGACCTTGACGTGGAAGAACCCAATGGAAATATGATCGTCGACATAGGTGGAGGCACTACAGAGGTCGCAGTGATATCTTTGGGAAGCATCGTTGTCTGGGATTCAATAAGGATAGCAGGAGACGAGATGGATGAAGCCATAGTTCAGTACGTCAGAGAAACATATCGAATAGCAATAGGAGAGAGAACCGGTGAAAAGATAAAGATAGATATTGGAAATGTTTTTCCAAATGAAGAATATGATGCACTGGAGACAGTGGTGACGGGCATCGATCTTTCGACAGGGCTACCAAGAAAGACCGTACTAAGGGGCGGAGAGATTCGCGAGGCACTCATGATACCCATTGCAGCTATAATCGACAGCATAAAATCTACCTTAGAAAAAACTCCACCGGAACTCGCCACGGACATCGTAGAACGTGGAATCGTAGCAACAGGTGGTGGCTCTTTGCTGAGAGGTATCGACAAACTCATCGAAAAGGAGACGGGCATAAAGGTTGTCAGGGCAGAGGATCCAATGTCATGCGTCGCAAAAGGTGCTGGCAAGGTCATTGACAAGGTGGAGATACTGAAAAAACTCCAGCAGGTGGACTGAATGCCCGTAAAGAAAGTTAATCAGGTCATTGCACTTTTTTTCATTTTCATCTTGATCTTCGTGTTCGATGTACTATCCTCGCATCGCATAGGCTCTACTTTGAATTCGCTTTTTCATTCCTTAACCGTTTTACCTTTCAAAATTAGAGTGTTTACTCTGCACATTCTGGAAGGTATAAGAATCTCTCTAAATCAAGATAATAACCTGCCTATGGAACAGCAGATCCAGTCGGTTTTGGAAGGTTTCCCCGTTCTTGGGTTGAGAGAACAATACATCATCGTGGCTGGAGAATCTAAGCCAGGAGATATTGCTGTAGATCCTGATAGAAAGTGTTTGATTGGAATAGTCAAGAGTTCTGACAAACAGATCAGTTGGATAGAATCAATATTCTCTCCGCAAGTAGTCGTACAAGTCACAGCCGAATCGTCAGCAATAAAAATAGATGGAGAACTATTTTCTGGTAACAGACTCCGAGTTTATGAAAATGTAGACGTCACAGGCTTTGAAGTGATCGTATCTGATGTGTTCCCTTGCGGAGTACTCTTGAAAAATCTTGGATTTGGAAGGTTGGGTAAGGTTATCGATAGGGATGGTCTATACTACGTTGTTGACAACCACTTCAACGTTCCGTCTCGTCTTGTGATTTTTCCTGGGTACTAATAATCTTGTTCATCAGATCAGACAAAACCTTTGCATCTTCTTCGTCATAAGCAGGCTTTTCTTCAAGTTTCTTGAGGATCTCAAAAGGATCATCTTGGCTACCCAGGTGGATCTCCTCTTTAGGTTTTTCCTTTGACAGAATCTCCTGAACTATTGAATCAAGCTGGGCTTCAATTTCTTTAAATTTCTCATCAGAATCAACAACAGGTATCTGTGTTGAAGTAGATATCTGCTGAACAAGTTCTTCAACCTCATTTATGTTGCTTTCAAGCTGTGCTTCAACATCGACCTTTTGTTCAACTGGCTCTTCCACTCTTTTTACCCGCGCCTTCTTCTCCTTTCCTTTCCTCAAAAAGTACAGACCAAGAAAACTCACGGAAAAACTAACAACAAAGACACCCACGATAAGAAGCAGGGAAGCACCACTTTTTTGAGGCGTCTCTGGTGAGGCCAAGGTCGTTTGTGGTATTCTTGATCTTATCCATGTCATCCACTCCTCCGTTGGTTGAGCCCCTTGTTTGATCAGCGTTAGAATCTGCGCGGCGATTGGATTAGAGTCTTTGTACTGTTCCAAATATGTCCTTGCTCTTTGAAGGTCACCTATGGCAAAGGCACAGATACCCATCTTCAATTTGAGTAGGCTATCATAGGACTCCAATGACGGTTCAATTCGCACAGCGTCTTCAAACCACCTTAGGGCTTGCTCATAGTTCCCTGAAGTATAAGCATTCAGCGCAGATGTATAATACTCATTCAGTGCGAAAACAAAAGTGGCAAGTATAATCATTGCAAGAACAAAAAACGCCTTTGCTCCCTTAAGGTAATTCATAGATCTCTATCCTCCTGTCCACAAGCGCATAAACCTCCTTTCCAACTGATATAACTTTTTTGACTTTTCCGTCAAAGTTGTGTATCTCTTCTCTGAGTGCCATATTTTTCTGGTCAAAAAAGAGCACTGAAGAACTACCACCGATCAACAAATACCTGTCACTTTGTCCAATATAAACTGGATCTATCCATCCTTCAGCTACGACAAGCTGAGATCTCGTTGAGAGGTTGAACAAAACTACCGCGTAACTCCTCAATCCTAAGACCAACAGGTCGTTTTGCCTGATACAGGTCGTGAAATCAACTGACCTTCCCTTTACATTTATTTCAGAAGAACTCACAAGCCTCCTCAAAGGGTTAGTATCGTTCGACAGGCTGTAGACAACTTCATTTGTCAACAAAAGAGGTACGTCACCATCAATGAACTTCGCGTATTCCCCTGGTAGATCGGCAATCTTTTTCCATTCCTTTTCCCATTTATAAAGAGCCAAGGTTTTGTTCTTTGTTATTGAGAATATTCCAATATCGCTGGCTAAAAAGTCTACACAGTTTTCTAAAAGATCCACGTCAGAAGTCGCAGATATATTATTTCCACTATATATTACTGCACTTTTGTTGCTATAGAACCCCAGTTTACGTGAAACAACGTGTGCAAACTGGATATCTCCTTGGTACAAAAGTTTTCCGTTCAGGTCATACAACCCACCACTACGCTGGATTAAGATCTTTGAATCAACTTGAAAAATATCGAGTGCCTGTTGATCAAGTGTTTTTGTCTTTTTCATCAACTGAACAATTTTGAAAGAACTTGGCACTCTGGTTTGTAAACTTTGAACAGGCCTGGAAATCACCTCTGTTTCCCGTGAACTCGCTGCTCTTTCAGGATAGGTTTCCGTCTTGTATTGTGGAATCTTAGGAGGTTGATACTCTAAAAATTTTCTCAGTTTATCATGAAACTTAGGGGAAAGATAACAGTCAAAAAATGATCCGTCTGACTCAAAAAACTCGGCTCCATCTATCATTGCACTCTGCTTTGTAA
This sequence comes from Pseudothermotoga sp., assembly GCA_046294065.1. Taxonomy (GTDB): domain Bacteria; phylum Thermotogota; class Thermotogae; order Thermotogales; family DSM-5069; genus Pseudothermotoga_B. The sequence goes on along the minus strand of JBKBIU010000051.1, from coordinate 5,163 downwards.
CGACACCATCACCCAAACCAACGACCAGTTCCGGATAGAAACTTTCAAGCGGTGTACCTCTCAAGTTTATGGACATGGGGGGTCTGTTGCCAATAACGCAAAGATATCTCACGTCTTGACGTATTGAACTCATTAAACTGAGCAACTTAGAAGATATAGATATTTCCCTGTACAGTGGACCAATCGATTCAAGATAAAACATTAGATGTGACTTCATAGAGTCTATGGTAGATTTCTCTGTACCAAAATTAGCCGCGATGAGTTCTGAAGGTTTACCATAGAGTAGAGTCCCAAAGTAAATAGGATTTACTATGTTTGTACCTCTATTTGGGGTACTCACCAAAACCATGGTTCTAACGTTTTTTATCTCTGGGTGTCTTTCTAATGCTAAGCGAGCTATGATGCCTCCCATTCCATGGGCAAGGATATCAAACTCGAGGGATTTTAATCTTAGAAGTTCGGCTGCCAACTTTTCAGCTTCGTAGAGCAAAAAACTATTTACACCGGAGGTTTTAGAAAACTGCCTGTAACCGTTCATGTAAGATTTTGATTTTGTATCAATTATTGGGTATTCATAGTACATGATCGTTCTATTTGGAAAGAGTTCACTCCAGAGATTGATCTCTTGTTTGAGTGTGCTTGGAACAAATCCCAGGAAACTCCTATCTAAATCTGGCACAAGCAATAGAACTGGTTCAATGCTCCTTGAATTTTCTTTGATCAGTTGTAAACCAACTTTCTGCTTCTGTGGTACATTTGCTGTCAAACCAATTGTAGAGGTGTGAAAAGCCTCAACTTCAATATACGGTCCCACTTCATCAATGTCTATATAAGCACCACCAAAGGATCTGTAGATGGGTTCAGAAGTGTTTGGAATGTAAGTCAGTCTCACATTGGCATATTCTTCACCAAGATACAGATTCCTTGGCAAGCGATAGCGAATCAAAATTGGTCTCATAGCAAATTCCTCAATTTTATCAACGGGCGAAACTTCATAAACATCAGAGACAAAGACAGAAGCAAGCTGCACAGGAAGGTTTGAAGATGGTACTCTTCTTATCTCAAAGGATTTGGGTCGGCTATAGGCACCCTCAGGTACCGAGATCGTCAAAACATTGGTTATGACACTTGTACCACTTTCAGGCTGTGCCACAAAAGTTCTTTTGAAAATTCTCAATCCTAAAAAGATTACTAGAAAGACTACGATAGAACCAAGAGTGATAATCAAAAGCAGCTTCTTCTTAGTTATGGATTTGAGTAATTCAAGAACCTTTTCCACTCTTCTCACTCTCTCAACGGGCAAAGGATATGAGAAAGTTAACCAGTCCGTTCATTCGAAACTCGCTGAATCTTTTCACGATTCCCTCGAGTAACTTATCGGCAAAATCCTGTGCTTTCTGAATGCCCACAATACTCACAACCGTCGGTTTTCCAAGTATCTTGTCTCTCCCAACCGTTTTGCCAACCTCCGTCTCATCGGATAGAGCGTCCTTTAGATCATCAATCACTTGAAACCATATACCAAGTACAGAACCCAGTCTGGAAAATCTTTCCACCAGATGAAATCTCTCAGAAAGTATGGCACCCGATGCAACACAAAAAGAGAACAAACTACCGGTCTTTTTAGCGTACATCCTGATGACTTCGTCGAGTTTTTGACTTCTACCGGTGTATTGAACATCAAGGGCCTCACCGATCAGAACATTGTATGTCGATTTTGAGAACTCTCTCAAGAGAAGATTTCTCACATTTTCACTGGCAGGAGATTGGCTGAGTATTTCGAAGGATTTCAACATCAACCCATCACCGGCAAGTATCGCAAAATCATTACCATAAACCACATGACAAGAAGGCTTACCACGCCTGAGAGGTGAGTCATCGATCTGTGGAAGATCATCATGAATCAGTGACCCAGTATGGAAAAGTTCCACTGCAATTGCTGGATGCCATACCAAATCACTCTTGACCATCATATCCTCACAGATGGTTTTTATCAAAAGTGGCCTAATTCGCTTCCCACCAGACAAAAGGCTATATTTCATAGCCTCTTCGACTTTGTTCGTTGTGACGATCAGTTCTTTTAGCTTTTCGTTGAATATTTGAAGAAATTCCTCATTCTTCATCTTCTTGGTCCCGGGGCTCATCTCTGAGCATCTGTCTGAATTTATCTATGTCCAAATTTTCAACAAATTTTTTGAAATCTTCGTCCGACGTATCTTCAGGAATCTTCAAATCAATGGCATGCTCTTCTACTATTTCATTACTCACGTAGAGTGGTATCCCTTTTTTCACAGCAAGGACTATTGAATCGGATGGCCTTGCATCCATCTCGATCAGAGCATGTTCGTCCGAACCTTCCTCTTCCTCACCTTCTACATAGGTTAGGTCCCTTATCACAAGTGTTGCATAATAAACGTTATCTTTTACAGAATGGATGATCGCTTTCTCGAGACGTGCATCGAGTGCTTCAAGAATGTTCACGATCAAATCGTGAGTCAGTGGTCTTGGAAAGTTAAGACCCTCAAGACTTATCGCGAGGGCATTTGCTTCACAGGCTCCTATCCAGATCGGTACCACTTTGTTTGTACCTTCGATTCCCAGTATTACGACGGGAGAATTATGAACCTTATCCAGAACCAATGCTTTAATCCAGGCCCTTCTCATTTCAAGTCACCTCCAATGGCTTTGAGCCTCTCAACCCCAAGTCTTACAATTTCTTCTACTCTCTGAGCAAGTTCTTCCTCGTTGGGGTAATCTTTCGGATCAATAGGTGGGTGAATTATCATAGACACAGGCCCGGGGTTTAAAAAGAGGCTGCGTTTTGGTACCAAGAATATTGTACCCCAAATCGAAATAGGTAATACTTTGACGTTGAGTTTTTTTGCTACCTTGAAGATCGCTGTCTTGAACTTGCCGATTGTACCGTCAACGGAACGGGTACCTTCGGGAAAGACCAACAGGGAATTCCCATTAGCCAATGTCTTCATGATCTTTTTGATTATCTGTGCGCCTTCGGTAGGCTTACTTCGATCTAAAAAGAATCCGCCCATGTACTTAACAAACCAGTTCACACCGGGCACCTTTGAAAGTTCTTTCTTAGCAACCATGGGCATTGGACCCAAATAACCAAGGACCAAAGGTATATCCATCAAGCTTTGATGATTCGCCACCACAAGACAGTTTTCACAAATATTTTCCTGGCCATAAACAACCGTTGGGGAAAACATGAATCTGAAAGCATTTCTGCCAAAGATCTTGATCTGACCATCGACGAATCTGTGGGCTTTACTCTTGCCTGCGAAGATTTGAATAATGAACCCAATCAACAAAACAATGGTTCCATAAACTAAGATATATAAAACGGCAGCCACAAGAAAATAAATAGTCACCAGAATCCTTTTCACCGTACCACCACCAGGTTATATTATTTTCACTGTTTCAAAGCGATTATTCAACAGATCAACCAGCAGCATTTTGCCGACGAGAGATTTATTTTCTCCACAGATAAGTTTGACCACCTCAGTTGCTTGTATCGAAGCCATCAGAACTACCAACGGTGGAAAGATTTGCAAAGCTCTTTGGTCTTGAGTTTTTTTGAACAATTCGTTGAGAGTGGGAGTTCTACCATACAAAATCGTCGTAACCTGGCCAACAAATCCTTGAACACCTGCGTGAACAAGTGGTACTGAATTTTCTTGGCAAAGCCTATCTAAGGTCAATTTTGACTTAAAACTGTCAAGACAGTCAACTACAACATCAACCTTTGGCATAGGAAAGTTTTCATCTATGAATTCATAGATTGAGACCAAATTGCATGAAGGATTTATCTTTTTGAGTTTTTCACATGCCACCTTTACTTTTTGTTTTCCTATACTTTCTAAATCGTACAAAATCTGCCTGTTGAGGTCTGGTTCGTCAACGTCAGCACAATCTACCAAGTATATGGTACCCACACCCAACCTTACGAGTAGAGACAGGACTGTACATCCAAGTCCTCCGGCACCAGCAACAAGTACCTTTGCAGAAAAGATCTTATCCATACATTCTTTTAGCAACTGGCTATGTCTTTCAAACATCTTATCCACCACTCACTGGGACAAAGATCGTTATTTGTAAACCTCTGAGATGACTCAGATCACAGTCGAGTATATTTACGCCGTCACACAGTGCAACTACCCAATTTTTCACAAGCTTGCCATCCCTTTCAGTGAGTAGATATACACTCTCTTCCTTTTCGTCTACGACAAGTTCAACACGTTTCTTCAGCATTTGAGAAACGAGCTCGAAGATCCTTTTCAAATCATTCTCTTGTACTTCTAACTCCTTAACACCGACCATTGTATCTGCAATGTTTCCAAACCTGATCTTCATTTTCCCACCTCGTTTCTATTATACTTTCTATGGGTGATCTATATAAAAATCGCAGTCATTGGTGGAATCTTCTGGGATGTCTTCATCTACGGTGAACAAGCTCATAGTGCAGAAATATTGGAGATGTGCGGAGGCTCCGGTTTGAATCTTGCCTTCGGTTTGAGAAAAATGGGTTTTGACGTTTCATTCTTTTCCAACATCGGCAACGACTATAAAGCAAATTTGATTATGACAGAGCTTAAGAAATATGATTTTGACACGCAATTTATTAGACAGAGATCGGGTGATACTGGTTTTCATATAGCTTTGAATGAAAAACCTGTGGCAGTGAACAGAGGTGTGAACAAACTACCGGTTCAGATAGACGAGGAACATATAAAGCACTGTGATTGTGTAGTGATCAACACCGAAGTACCGAAAGAGAGCATCTACAAGTTTATGGAACTCTCGAAAGAGAAGAAAATATTTCTTGACATCGGACCAATTGCAAATCTGAGCAAAGATGTGAAAGGGATGGCAAGAAACCTTTTGGTGATCGGCAACGCCCAAGAAGCCGAAAAGATCAACTGTGATGTGATAAAACTTGGGCACAGGGGTGCAAAATGGGGAGATATTTTAATAGAAGGAGATGGCATAGAGTACCAATACAAGATAGGTAGTGGTGATGTTTTCGATGTTGTTTTGATCTGGTCTTTGCTCAATGGAGCCGATAGATTACAAGCCCTAAAAAACGCCGTACAGAAAGCTCAGTTTGCTGCTCGATCGATCAAGGGTGCTTTCAGTAAAATGCAG
>JBKBIU010000050.1:0-8493 GCA_046294065.1 Pseudothermotoga sp. | reverse complement strand
TCACTGAGTATACTCATGATCAAGATGTCATGATACTGCCCGGCCAGGTATCTGGCTTTTCTTAACCGACCTTCATAAACAAAGCCACATTTTTCATATACATGTATTGCTCTTTTGTTGTATTCGTATACATTCAGCGAAACTCTGTTGAGATTAAGATATTCAAAGGCATATTTCAAAGTCAGTTTCGTTGCTTCTGTGCCAAAGCCCATATTCCAAAATCTCTTATCCGTTATTGTTATGCCGAACTCTGCCAGCCTGTTGACCCAGTCAATCCTATGTAAACCCGTTGTACCAATTAATGTTTCTTGATTCAATGGTACGATACCAAAGACCACGTTTCTTTCACTTGAATAAAGACTTCTTACCCATTCTTCTTCACGAACTCGATTCAGTGGGAAAACAGACAGCAAAGTCTGTCTGACATCTATGTCGTTTATGTTCAGAAGTTGATCAATGTCAGAGAGCTCAACGGGTCTTAAAATGATCTTTTCGCCTTTGAATATCAATCTTTTTCACCTCTATCTGTAATTTGCTGTTGAGATAATCCATATGCCTCGCGCTCCACATTTCCAATTGGCTCTACATGTACCATTACATCAGCGATTCTATCGTTTTGTTCAACTATGGCTTTCTTAATCTGAGTTGCAATGTCATGCCCTTGTTGAACCGATATCTTTCCACTGACCTCGATGTCCATATCGACAAAATACTTGTACCCGACCTGCCTAACTCTCACTTTGTGTGGATTAGCAGCACCTTGGACATTCTTAACAGCATTGAAAATCTGATCATATATATCAAAGTCCGTCATACCATCCATCAACTCATAGCTAGTTTCTTTGAAAATTTCAAATGCTGTTTTAATGATCATCGCAGATATGATCAAGGCTACTATCCCGTCTACCCATAAGAGACCAACTTTGTTCAAAAGTACGCCAACAAAAACCGTTGAAGAAATAAGAATATCATTTCTCATATTCAACGCGTCGGCTATGAATGCATAACTCTTTATCTTTTTCCCAACAGCGTATTTGTATACAGAGAGCCATGCTTTTACTGCAACGGAGATCAGTGAAACTATCAAAGGAAGTATTCCTATGATCAAGATGTGTTCACCACTGATTATTCTCTTGGTTGACGAAATCATCAAATTTGCTCCTGCATAGAAAATGACAAAAGAGACAACCTTTGCTGCTATGGTCTCTACTCTCTCATGGCCATATGGATGCGTTTTATCGGGAGGACGGTTTGATATCTTACTTGAAACCAAAGTAACCAAAGATGTAAAGATGTCGGTCGATGTATCAATCCCGTCTGCAAGTACAGCCATACTTTTGAAAACCAGTCCGACAAAGATCTTGATTGCTGCCAATGCAGCATTGGCAAATACTCCGATCCAGGCAGCCTTTGAAGAGATTTTGTTCCTATCTTCCATATTATCACCTGTTAAATAAGGCGCGGACCTGCCGCGCCTTGAGCGATGTAAAGAGATTATACCACTACTTTATGGAGTAGAACGCAGCCAGTCCTTTGTATTGAGAAGCAAAATCAAGCTCCTCTTCGATCCTAAGTAATCTGTTGTACTTGGCTATTCTTTCACTTCTCGACAGTGAGCCAGTTTTGATCATTCCACAATTAGTTGCAACTGCCAAATCAGCAATGAATGTGTCTTCTGTTTCGCCAGATCGATGGGAAATGACACAGGTCATTCCGTGTTGCTTTGCATACTCGATTGTATCGAGTGTTTCAGTGACAGTGCCTATTTGATTGAGTTTTATCAATATGGAGTTCGATGCCTTCATCTGTACGCCTTTCTTGAGTCTGTTTATGTTAGTGACGTATATATCATCTCCAACAATCTGAATTTTGTTGCCAACTTTTGCCGTGAGTTTTGAAAATCCTTCCCAGTCTTCTTCATCAAGAGGATCTTCAAGACTAATAACAGGATATTTCTCCACCAGATAGACGTAATAATCAACAAGTTCGTCTGTCGTTTTCTGAGATTTATCGATACTGTAGGTTTTGGTATCAGAGTTGTAGAAAGATGATGCGGCGCTATCGAGTGCAATGAAAACATCTTTACCGGGGGTGTAGCCAGCTGCCTTGATTGCTTCTATCAACACTTTTATGGCTTCTTCGTTTGATGACAAATTTGGTGCGAAACCTCCTTCATCGCCAACGGAAGTTACATGACCCATGTTGTGCAAGATCTTCTTCAGATTGTGAAAGACCTCGGCTCCGTATCTCAGTGCCTCAGCAAAAGTAGGTGCACCAGCAGGAACGATCATGAACTCCTGGATATCCAAGCTGTTGTCAGCATGTTTGCCACCATTGATAACATTCATGAATGGGACAGGCAAAACCTTCGCATTTGGTCCACCAAGGTACTTGTAAAGTGGTAGGTACAAACTTGCTGCTGCTGCACGTGCTACAGCCATAGATACACCAAGGATTGCGTTCGCGCCGAGCTTTGATTTGTTTTCCGTACCGTCCAGTTCAATCATAATTTTGTCGATAGCAACTTGGTCATAGACATTCATTCCAATTACTTTGGGTGCTATCGTTTCGTTGACATTCTTTACTGCATTCAAGACTCCTTTACCAAGGTATCTGCTTGTTTTGTCTCTCAGTTCCAATGCCTCAAACTTTCCTGTTGATGCTCCCGATGGAACCATTGCCGAAGCTGTAGTTCCATCCTCAAGGAAAACCTCAACTTCGACGGTGGGATTACCACGTGAGTCAAGGATCTCTCTGGCTTTAATATCCACTATTTCGTTGTACATCCGTTCACCTCCTCAATCAGGTAATATGATACTACCAATATTTTCACCACGGACGGCTTTCAATAGAGCACCTTCTTCAAAGAAATTCAGAACAATTATGGGAAGTTTATATCTGCCACAGATAGAGAAAGCCTCCATATCCATGACTTTTAAACCAAGCTTTATCGCCTGCTGATAAGAGATCTTCTCAAACCTTTGAGCTGTCTTGTTTTTCTTTGGGTCACTGTCATAAACTCCATCAACCTTGGTCGCCTTTATCAAGACAGATGCGCCCATCTCGACTGCTCTCAGAGCCGCCGCTGTGTCGGTTGTGAAAAATGGATTGCTCGTTCCACCGGCGAATACCACCACATAACCTGCCTCAAAATAAAGATTTATGTCGTCGTAATGAATTGGTCTGATCGATGGTAGGGAAGATATCTGCGAAACCACAACGCACCTGACTCCATGTTTTTCCAAGGCTCCTTTCAAGTATAAACCATTGACCACTGTGCCGAGCATACCGATTTGATCGGCTAAAGAATGTGGTATCTCTGACAGTTCCTCACCTCTGAATATATTTCCAGCACCTATTACGATACCGATCTTTGACCCATGATCCACAACTTGAGATATCTGCCTGACCAAATAGTTTATATTGTCTTGATCAAAGCCTCTTGAACCCTCCCCACACATTACCTCGCCGCTGAGTTTTATAAGAACCTTCTTATACATCATGAATCCCTCCCAAGTGATTTTATCAGAGATATTTCAGCTGAAAGGAATGTTGTTGTTAATTTGATGTGACCTTGACAAAAATTCAATCATAAGATAAAATATATTCAAGCACACTTGAAAAAAATGAAAGGAGAGATTTCAATGGCTCGCGTTATCTCAAAATGTCCAATCTGTGGTTCGAATCTTATTGTGACCGAATTGAGTTGTCCATCCTGTGGTACTGTGATAAAGGGTAGATTTGAATTAGAAGAATTCTTCAGGCTCACACCTGATCAGCTGAATTTTCTAAGAATTTTTATCAAGACAAGAGGCAATCTAAGCGATTTGCAAAAAGAGCTTGGAATATCATATCCAACGGCGAAATCAAGACTTGAAGGTATTGTAAGAACGCTGGGTTATGAAGCACAAGAAGTTACAGAAGAAAAGCAGGTTGATGAATTACTAGACAAGCTCGAAAAGGGTGAGATCTCAGCTCAAGAAGCTTTGGAAAAGATCAGGAGGCTGAGAGAAGAATGAAGCTTGCCCTCGCTATTACTGGTATAATTGGTGCATTTTTGCTCGTGTACATAGGCTCAAAACTTCTCCAAATGAGGGTAAAATCTGTGACGCTCGTTTACTCTTTTTTTGTCGGTTTGTATGCGTTGTTCTTGGTCATTGGGAATATCGTACCGATAATTGTGTACATCATTGGTGAATTGGTTGTTATATGGGTTATAGTGATTTTCATGGGTTTTTAGGAGGTGAGAACAATGGAGAAACTATCGATCGACTTCGCCAGATTTAAAAAACTCGTAGTAAAGGTCGTAGACATGGATGTAAGAATAACTGGTACACATTCATCAGAGGCTTACGTTTCTTTTGAATCTGAGCAACCTCATCTAGAGTATAAGGATGATACATTGATAATAACTGCTAAAGAAAAACACTTTTCACTGCTCGGTCCCATGATCTTCGGATCACACAGCACAGAGCAAACCATGCAGATTGTAGTTCCTTATCAACTCAAAGAGTTAACTGTGAATGGGGTTTCTTCAGATGTGGCAGTCTACTCAATAAAAGGCGAAGTTTTAGCAGTAAAAACCATATCGGGTGATGTCGTGTTGGAGAACGTGGAATTCTCTGACTGTCAAATGAAGACTGTTTCAGGTGATATCAAAATTGATTCACCAGTGATTCCGAAGTTAGTCTTTTCCAGCGTCAGTGGTGACCTCCATATAAAGAATCTGATATGTCAAGATGGCGACTGGATTGTGAGCACTACGAGTGGGGATCTGACTATGCAGACGGTGGGCGTACCAAATATGAGACTGACGTTGAGAACGGCAAGTGGTGAATTGAACACAAATGTTGGTTATACACGCGAAGGCAGAGATTACCTCTTTGGTGACGGCAGGATGAAGATGACTATAAGCACTGCTTCGGGCGATGTAAACATCATATCAACAAACAGGGCTGAGAGATCAGAAGGGATAGAGAAGAAAATCCTGCGTCTTGTGGCGAGTGGAAAGTTAACCTACGAGCAGGCAAGGCAAATTTTGGACGAACTCAGCTGAGCTGTGATATCATTGGAGCACACAGGAGGTGTGCTCTGTGGCAAGACTCATAAAAACAACTATTCTCATTCTCTTTTTTGGTTTTGTCATCTTCGGCATCATCGTTGGTCTGGTTGACAGATTCACATCCTCGATCTTTGAACTCCCCGAAAGAACTTATTCGATCACAGTCCAACGAGATGGTTCTGCGAGTGTTTTAGAGACAGTTACCTACAAACTCAAAAAACCTTTTCGATTTGTGAGCTGGGCTATTGATTTTGATAAACCAACCAAGATATCAAGTTTCGATTTCCAAGTCCTTGAAGGTCCGACACTCCAGGGAGGTCCATTATACGAAACGAGAAATGAGCAAAGCATAGACCTCAAACTCCTCTTTAGTAGATCGATGGATGAGTACATTCAAGTGCCTAAGGACGGTTTAACAATAAAGGTTGCATTTTCATACACACTGGAGAACTTGCTCATAGAAGGTCAGGATTTCACACAACTTTTCATCAAATACGTAGGCACCGGAACGGTCGTTCAAACTAAGCTTTTAAAGGTTCGCGTGGCTTTCCCAGAAAGCTTTCCAAAGCCTCTTATATACCATCATCCATGGGGAATTCAGGTTAAAGACAAAGCTATAACTGCAAATATCTATGAGTATGAATTTAGGAATATTCCTGCGAATTGTTTTGTAGAGGGACGGTTTGTTTTTCCCAATCTACTTGGCACAGGTACACAGTACCTGATGAAGTCGATAAACCTTTCACAGATAAGGGACATCGAACGATCCTACAGTGTGAAAATCACATTGATGACGTTGGGAAGCATCATGTATGTAGTTTTCATAATAGCAATCCCAATTCTCATATACAGAAAATTTGGTAAGGAACACTCAATACAGTACGATGCGCTCTATGAAAGAGAAATCCCATACGATGACCCACCAGAAGTTGTCAATGGGATCGTAAAGAAAATCTGCTCACATCCTGATGATGATGCCATAGCTGCTGGAATTATGAATTGCGTGAAAAAAGGTGAGGTTGAACTTGTGGAAAATGATAAAAAAGAGGTTGTTGGTCTGAAGATAGTCAAGGTCACAAAAGAGAACCAAGATCTCCTAAATGCCTTCAAGAACTTCGAAAAAGACGGTGTTGTTGAGTTCAAAACCCTCAAGAAGTTGCTCAAAAAACAAGATAATGCAGAAAAATTTCTCAAAGGAATAGATAAATGGAGGGATCGGGCATATCAGAATCTCAGTAAAAGGAAGTACCTGATAACTACAGGCAATACATTGGCAAAGTTCTTTGGTATCGTTTTTGGTATTCTTACTCCATTGTTCATCATTCTGGGGTTATCAAAGATTTCCACACCAGGTTATGAGATAATCTCAAGATATTCAATGATGTTGATGGGAGTACCCATTGCGGTAGGAACAGTCATAGTTCTGATGAAGAAAACCGTTTTCTCACGCTGGACCAACGATGGTTTGCTATATTACCTGAGATGGAAAAATTTTGAAAGGTTCATAACAGATTTCTCGGCTCTATCTACATACCCGCCTCAGTCGGTTGTTTTGTGGGATGATTACATAATCTACGCAACGGCTCTCGGTGTTGCAAAGGAGGTCATTAACAACCTGAAAAAATTGTATCCCGAACCACCTTCCACACCGGTGGCTTCAAGAGTGTATTATTCACCTCTTTTGACAGCTGAGCTTTCCTCCTTCAGAAGTATCGCAGTCTCAACCCTTTCAAGTTCAAGTTCTGGTGGATCACACTCAAGTGGAGGGAGTGTAGGTGGAGGATCTGGCGGTAGTAGAGTTGGAGCAGGATAATTAGAAAATTATTAAAAATCAAGACTTTTTGAAAGATGAAATTTATAATTCATTTTGAACCATTACAGAATGGAGGGTTGTCTCGTGAGAAAAGTTATCGTACTCTTTTTGATGTCCCTTGCCGTTTTTATGTTTGCCAACATAGTTGATGTGGTCGAGCTTGCAAAGCAAAACAGCATAACCTATCTCAAGGCAGTGCTGAACTTTGAACAGGCAAAGAACGACTATGACAAAGCGATGATTGAGGCGAAAAACAAAAGGCAACAACTTGTGGCACAACAAAATTGGCTTCGAGCTCAACAAACCTACGGCCAATCTGTGAAAAATTTCTACAGTGAGTTTCTTGATGCTTATATCGGTGTACTGGAAAACACTCTTCAGGTTCAAATTGCACAAAACAAACTACGTATAGCTGAGATCGATTTTACACAGACGCAAGATTTGTACAAAACAGGTGCTGCAACGCTGCAAGATCTTCAAAGTGCAAGCTCTACTAAACTTTCAGCACAAGCGAGTTTGGACGAAGCACAGTTGAGTCTGGAGCAGTCAAAACAAGATTTATTGATTTTGTTAGAAAAACAAGTACAGATCATCGATCCTTCATTGATCAAGATTGATATTGAACTACCGTCAGTTGACAACTTGATCAACAAATCTCTTGCAATTCAAATCGCACAGATTGAAGTTCAGATAGCTCAAATGGATTACGATAGTCTTGTAAATCCATCGGTTTACACAAAGAGTAAGTACGAAAGAGTGCTCAAGATAGCTCAGAATGAGCTTAGGTATACTCAGCATAGTACAAAGAAGTCCTATCAATCTCTAATCTTGGCAACTGAAAACCTCAAAAAGACTATTCAGGCTCAGAGGGAGACTGTTAATGTAGCGAAATCCGAGCTTGACAGCTCCGAAAAAAATTACAAAGTTGGTGTTGGTTCTGAAAAGGATCTTTTGCAGTCCAGAAACACTTATTTCACAGCTCAAAAAACGTTGCTTGGATATATCAAATCGTTCTTGAAAAATCTATGTTCACTCTACATCGATGCAGGTTTAGATTATCAACAGTTGCTCGCTGCCATCTTTGGTGGGTGATTTTGTATGAAAAAGATTTTGATCTTTTTGCTTTTCATACCCTTTCTTTCCTTTGCTAATTTTTTGGACCTTGTGCAAGAACAGCTTGAAAAGAGTAGTTCATATCTCTCTGCAGTCATGGCATACAAACAAGCAGAATTCAACCTTTCAAAAAACAGAAATGCCTTTATACCATACATTGGCACGAATGACTTCTCCATATCCACGGATTTTGAAAATTACACCGTGTCTGTTCCCTTTTTTGTAAAGTTTCAGAACGTAGCTGGTTTTGATTTCATTGTTTCAAACAGTTGGACTTACTCAAGCAAGAAAGAAGAATGGGATGATAAAGGTTGGGCTTTGACAATCTCAAGAGAGCTTTTCTCAAATTGGGACATCACAGATCTTCAAAACCAGAAAAACTATACTTCTGCCTCTTGGGATCTAGTCGATAAAAGAAACAAGGTTTTTCTGAATCTTGCAAATGATGTTTTTAACTATCATTATTACACCCGAAAATTAGAGATCACAAAACAAAAAATAAAGC
>JBKBIU010000049.1:0-8496 GCA_046294065.1 Pseudothermotoga sp. | reverse complement strand
TTGGTCATGGAGAGATTGGGGAACAGTGAAATCGCATATAAACACTTAAAAGCAGCGTTGGCTTTAGATCCAGATCACAAGAAAGCGAGTAAGGAGATTCTAAGGTATGAAAAGGAAAAGTGAAGGTCTGTACATAATCATTGTGGGATGTGGAAAGATAGGCTCAATAGTTGCATCGCAAATGTCCGCTTCCGGCAACAATGTAGTTGTAATAGATAATAGAGAGGAAGCCTTTGATAATCTTTCCGAAGAATTCACGGGTTTCAAGGTACTGGGAGACGCTACAGAGATAGTGCACCTGAAAGAGACAAAGATCGAAAGGGCAAACGTCGTACTGGCTCTCACGGGTGACGATAACACCAATTTCATGGTTTCAACGGTGGCAAAACAGTATTTTGGTGTCAAAGAAGTAATTGCCCGAGTAAATGATCCAGACAACGAGAAAATATTCGAGGAATTCGATATAGAAGTGATCTCGCCAACGGCGCTCGTAGCAGAAAAAATTATACAGAGGGTAGATACGGAGGGACAAGGTTGAAGATCGTCATAATAGGTGGGTATCGTATTGCCTATCATTTGGCACGATCTATGATCTCTAAAGGTTATCACGTTTATATTGTTAACAAAGATCCACAAGTGTGTCAAGAGTTGGCCAAGAAACTCTCTGCAGTCATAATCAACGGAGATGGTAGTAAGAAAAATATCCTCGACCAAATAGAATTTTCGCAAAATGATATAGTCGTTATATTGACAAACACCGACAGAGACAGTTTAATAATTTCTCAGATGATAAAGAAGTACTATGGTGTGGAAAGAATAGTCACTTTGGTAAACGATCCAGAGAATATAGAAATCTTCAACAGACTTGGTGTTAAGGCTGCCATCAGCCCTACATCATTGTTAAGTCAGACCATACAAGGTCTTCTGCTTGTCGAAGAGATAGAAGAATTCTTTCCAGTGGAAGAAGGCAAACTAGTTTTCTTAAGGCTTGAGATACCAGACAGTTCTCCTTCCGCCGGCAAGAAACTGAAGGATATAAATCTCCCAAATGAATCTATCATAGGCGGAATTTTACGACAAAATAACGTCGTGATACCCAGGGGTGAGACGGAACTGTTACCTGGTGACCGTATTTTCATAATATGTGAACCGAGGGTGCAGACACAGGTAATAAGAAATCTGGTAGGTGAATAAAATGCCCTCATACCTGCGGGCAAGCTATGTTGTCATCCTAAATGTTTTAAGCAGTATCTTGATGTTTTTTTCTTTGATCCTGCTGGTTCCTTTGATTTTTTCCATTTTTTGCCAAGAGATCTCGGTAATACCTGCTTTCCTAACCACTGCAGGCTTTTCATTGATTCTAAGTTTTATTTTCCGCATCAAACGTCGTTCGGCAAGAATGGACGTTATAACCTCTAAGGAAGGTGCCGTGATAGTCTTTTTCGCTTGGCTGCTTGTTGTTTTTCTTTCTTCTTTACCCTATGCCTTTGCAGGGATTTTAACTCTCTCACGTGCTATTTTTGAGGCAACGAGTGGTTGGACAACTACTGGACTTACAGTAATCCCCAACTTAGAGATAATGCCGAAATCGATTCTTTTCTGGCGAAGCCTCACTCAATTCCTAGGTGGAGCAGGATTTGCAATTATCGTTATGGGAGCAATAATTGGACCGACAGGACTTGGATTGTACCAAGCTGAGGGGAGAATAGACAATATAGTACCCAACATTAGATACTCAGCGAGGGTCATTATGCTTGTTTATATAGCTTATGCTGGCGCTGGAACAATTGCTTTGAAGATCGCTGGTATGACTTTTTTTGATGCCTTGAACCATTCTTTAACTGCACTCGCCACTGGTGGTTTCTCTACAAAAAACAGTAGCATTGCCTTCTTCAACAACGTGGGTATAGAAATTGTGACAATGATGTTGATGTGGCTTGGAGCCACAGGATTTGGCATCCACTATGCGTTCTGGCAAAGAAATTGGCAGGCTTTGAGGAAGAACCCTGAACCAAAACAAATGATTTTACTAACTGTTGTTTCAACTATAATAATCCTTACCGGTGGTTTTGGAAAGCTCTTTTCCAATGTCAATGAAGGTATTAGACATTCATTGTTTCAAGTTGTTTCAGCACTCACCGGCACAGGCTTTTCGACTGTGAGCCTTAGAGATTGGCTTTCCTTTCCTGCTGCAATACTTGTTTTGAGTATTCTCATGTTACTAGGTGGTTGTATGGACTCAACCTCCGGCGGTATAAAACAATACAGGGTTGCTGTCCTGCTGAAAACATTTACTCTTTCAGTTAAAAGATTCATGCTTCCAAGGAGTGCGGTAGTACAGGTTGAAATATGGAAGGGGAACAGTAAAAGGTATCTTGATGATTCTCTCATCAGGGAAGCTTTTCTTGTGTCAAGTCTCTACGTTATTTCTTTCGTGATTGGTACGGTGATTTTGACTTTGTGTGGTTATCGAATCTCTGAGTCCATTTTTGAATTTGCTTCAGCACTTGCTGGCGTGGGACTTTCGGTTGGAATCACAGGTTACTCAATGCCAAACTGCGCTCTGTGGACTCTAATAAGCGGTATGTTCCTTGGAAGACTGGAATTTCTCGTGATCATATATGCTTTAAGCAAAATAATGAAAGATATTTCATCAATAGTTCAGAGAGAAAAGACCACTGTGTGACTGATCCTTCAGATACATTGCCCATCCCAGTGCTGGTTTATCATCAATGGAATAGGTGATCAGCCGATCATTGGATATAATATAAATCATTCCATTCTCTGACATCGTAGGGTGAGCTGTCGGTGGGTAGGCAAGCGACTGACTGGTAATTTTGTTAGAGTTCTGGTCGAGTAATAGGATCTGTGTTTTGGTAAAGACCAATACGTGACTTTCAGTGAGAATAACGCTGAAAAGTTCATCGAATTTCATCGTCCAGTTAACCTTCCCTGAGAGATCCAGTGAATACAGTGTTCCCATTTCATCGTAGCAAAACACCGATTTGTCATTAGATACAATGTAACTGACAAGCGGGGTGTCGGGTGAAAATGTCCACAGTATTTTTCCAGAAGATATGTCTACGGCATATAACTTGCCATTGTTAACAACGAAGGCGTTTCTCATAGATAGAATAACCATGCCTTGCTTGCTGAACTCAAGGTAGATTGCCCAGATCAAATTGCCAGAAAAATCTGTCAATCTTAATATACCTAGCCAATCCAGTGTAATGACTCCAAATCTCTCATGAACTACAGGGGGACATACGAACCAATTTCCCGCATTGAACCTCCACAACTCGTTTCCACTGAAATCAAAGTGTAAAAGCAAGCCATCGTCATCGGAGATCAAAAATCCCTGAGGAGTAATTGCGGCTGGGAGACTTATGTTCGCACTGGTCTTGAGTCTTGTGATCTTATCTCTAATCAGATAAACGCTTTTATCCCAGGAGCCCATTATCACTGTCCCATCCTTCATTACAACGGGATCACTTGTAGTTATAAAAGAAACTTTTAAAGAAGATGTCTTCTTGCTGTCTAAATTCAAACTGATCAGTTCACCAGTCATGGTCGCTGTATAAACATTCTTTCCCCAAACAACGCAAGAGGTCTTCACAGGCAAAGGAAGCTTGACTTCACCAACCATCTCAAACTGTTTCTTCTCAACTTTAGGAACTTCGACAGGCTGAGTCTTTTCTGGCATCACTGTCTTGGGTTTTGCCGCTATAGAGACGGTCTTTGAAAAAACCACATTTGATGAAAAACTGTGCAACAATTTCATAGTTGAAAACAAAATATTTACGACTCTTATAGTTCCATCTTTTGTTGCTGCATAGACGTAATCTCCATAAGAACTTATAGATTTTGCGTTTACGTTGAGTGAGTCCACGATCTTCAAGTTTTGCAACGTCACCAACCTTAAGATTCCATTTGAATCCAAAAGGATTAGATTATCTCTTATATTTATCACTTGATCAAAACTGCCACCCAAACTACTTTCTTTCTCATAAACTGGATACCCTTCGTTGAAACTCATCATATAAAACCTGCTTTTAGTCCATGAAAAAAGATAGTTACTGACAACCTGCATACCTAAAAAAGGTTCTGGACCAGACAGTTCCCAAATTTTGTTCATAGTTTTTGTGTAACATATCAGTTTACCATTCGAATGTAATATGAGAAAGTAATTCCCATAAAAATCCACCTTGGAGACCCTTTCGGCAAACGTGTAACTGCGCTGAAATACCAGATCTTTCCTGTAGACAGACATTTTGTATTCAGAAAAGACATATACATTATCAGAAACCAGCATATCAAAAGCCTTTTCACCTAATCTGGTACTGTTAATCTTCTCAAGAGATGTATTATAAGAGTCTATCTGTGATTGACACAAAACATAGATCGTATCTTCTTGATAAACCGCTTTGATGGGATTATCCACCTGTGTGGAACTTGTTCGAATTGGGACAAGTGGTATGGAAATATCATAGAGTTCAAGATTTGAATTGGTTGCCACAAGTAGATATTGACCAAAAGCCGCCGTTGCCAAAAGAGAACAGATTAAGATCAGTGTTTTCATAAATGCACCTCACAGATTCGTCTTTCTTTCAAAATTATACAGGTTCATACCTTTTAAAAAAACTGATTTTTCTGTGCAAAAAATAAGTTAAAAGTGCGTTCATTAAATAAAAAACGGTACTCAACAAGAGTAACTTAGTATAGTCAGAACTGTCATTAACAATATAGCCATAAAGCAGTGCAGCTACGGCTCGAGATGAACTATTCAAAAGGTTTCCAATTCCATTTGTCACAGGAAGATACTGCACGGGTAGGTTAGAAAAGATTAAAACCGAAAAGATAGGATTCACCATGTTCATCAACATGAACCTAAACACATAAAGTGAAGAAAAAACAACAGGGTTTCGAACAAAAGCCAGAGAAATCATCAAAGGAACGACAAGACTATAGCAGAAAAGTAGAACCCTTGTCGAACCGAAACGTTTTTCAAGGATATGATTGATACCTCCTCCAATTCCAGTGGCTATCTGAGTCAACGCCATCACCATTCCAATTAGGGTTGTAGACATTGCAAAAAGATCGTTGAGCATGAGATTACCAAAACTTATGAACAATCCTGCACCGAATCCAACGAGCAAGTTGGAAAAAAGGTAGTACCAGAAAATATCTTTCTGAACCTTTGTGAATGTGACCTTTTCAATGCTTTGTCGACTGCTGATGGGCAATTTCTTAACTACGAACAGGCTGGTACCATATATTGCGTTGGCAATGAGCATTGTGAATCTAAAACCAGTCATATCAGCAATTGTTCCGCCCACCAAATTTCCAATGACACTGGTAATCATCGAAATTGAAAAATTAGAGCCAAAAAGAACTATTCTATCTCTCGATGGAGTCGAGACAATCATAGATGCAGATATCATTATTGATATAGCAGAAGATGAAGCTCCAGATAGGAAGTTCAAAACAATTTGTGTTTGAGGATCTGTCAGGAATATTCTTAGAAACTGTACAAGTATTTGTATCAGTAATAAAGACTCAAAGAATCTTCTTTTTTCGAATTTATTCATGACAAATGCAAAAAAAGTTCCAAGAACCGCTGAACCCCACAGACCTGCCGAAGTAATCTTGCCTATATCCAGGTTCGTCAAACCATTCTGCCTGAGAAACAGGTTATAAACTACACCATATATTTGGCCAGCAAAACTTGTTATTGCTGTAAATACATAAAAAAACATGGACTGAACACTCCTTAATATCTGCAATAAGGATTATATAGTTTTTGATAAAGCCGAATGTTTCGCTGGTTCATCCTTTCTGTTTCAGTAAGAATTTATAGTACAAAGTCCTGGCACACCGTATCAATGACTATACATATTAATTCAACAATATCTTTCAGAGTGTATAATTTTTATGAGGTGTATTTGTGTTTGATAAATACAACCGTAAGATAGATTATCTTAGATTTTCCATAACCGATAGATGCAATCATCGGTGCTTTTACTGTATGCCACCAGATGTTAAATTCCTGCCAGACGATCGCCTATTAACACTTGATGAAATAAGAACTTTGGCAGAAACATTTTCCCATCTTGGTATAGAACAGGTACGTATAACTGGTGGAGAGCCTTTACTCAGAGAAGATGTTGTCCATATAACAAGAGAGTTGGCACAATATTTTCGTGTCTCAATGACCACAAACGGAGTCAGACTCAAAGAACTTGCATGGCCTCTAAAAGAAGCTGGCTTGATTTCAGTGAATGTTAGCCTGAACAGTTTGAATGAAGATGTATTTTTCACAATCACAAAAGGGAACGTGAAACCAGTCCTTGCCGGTATAGACTTCGCTATAGAATGTGGCTTGTTTGTCAAGGTAAACACCGTCGTCAGCCAGATGAACCTGAACGAGTTACCAGAACTTGTAGATTTCGCATCTAAAAGAGGTATTCCCATAAGGTTTATCGAGATGATGCCAATTGGAAGGCAAAATAGAGGAGTTATCTTTGAAGATCAAATATTAGAAAAACTTTCAGATTTTGATTTAAGACCAGTTCAAGTGAAATTAGGGCAAGGGCCTGCAAAATACTTTGTCACAAAATATGGCAATTACGTGGGAATAATATCTGCCATGAGTAAGTCGTTCTGTGAAGATTGCAATAAACTCCGACTTTCTTGTGATGGAAAGCTCTACCCATGCCTTGGTTCAACCCATTATGTGGACCTGTTAAAAAGTTTAAGATCTAAAGATCACCGAGTAGAACAGTTGTCTGAACTTATAAAGATTGCTATTTATAATAAACCTTTATCTCACCAGATGAAAGGTTCAGCGGTAGACAACGCAATGAACAGACTGGGAGGATAAAAATGGATTGGGACTTGACTCACGTAGATAAAGATGGGAATCTTCACATGGTAGATATCACACAAAAACAAGACACAGAGAGAATCGCTGCTGCTCATGCAGTTGTTAAAATGAGTAGGCAAACCCTCGATGCCATAGAAAGCGGTAATGTAAAGAAAGGAAATGTTTTTGCGGCAGCAAAGATCGCAGGAATAATGGCAGCCAAGCGAACCTCAGAGTTGATACCACTTTGCCATAACATAAATTTGACCAATATAGAACTTGAGTTTAAAACCGATCGCGAGCAAAATTGCGTGCAGATACTTTCAACTGTCAAGTGCTTTGGAAAGACCGGGGCAGAGATGGAGGCACTTACAGCCGTCAGCGTAGCCGCTTTAACAATATATGATATGTGCAAGGCTATAGACAAAGAGATGGTCATAGAGCAGATATACCTCGTCGAAAAATCGGGGGGTAAGTCTGGTGCTTGGAAAAGAAAGTAGGTTAGAGGCAAGGATTGTTTCGGTGAACATCTCCACAGTGAAGGGTGTTAAGAAAACGCCCGTCCCAGAAATCGAGTTGATTGAGAACTATGGTGTCAAGGGTGATGCTCATGCCGGCAACTGGCACAGGCAGGTTTCGATGCTTTCCACTTTGAGCATAGATAAAGCAAGAAAATGGGGCATAGATGTAAATTTTGGAGATTTCGCTGAAAATATAACGGTAGAGGGAGTTGAACTGTGGAACTTTCCCGTCGGTACAAAGGTATTAGCCAATGATGTTGAGCTTGAATTAACTCAGATAGGTAAAGAATGTCATGATGGTTGTGCAATCGCAAGGGCAGTTGGAAAGTGTGTTATGCCAAAAGAAGGTGTGTTTCTAAAGGTTGTAAAGGGTGGAAAGATCAAAGTTGGTGACACATTGATCTTCATCATTCCCAAGGCAGGGTTTTAAGTTGAAAGACTCCGCCAAAAAGTTCAAACTGTTCACCAAATATCTCTTGATAGCTTTGACGCTTTTTCTTGCCTTCTTTGATTTTGGTTTATCTCTCTTGATCGTTCTAATTACAAATATACCTCTGATTAGAAAATCAATCTTTGGAAGGTTGGTACTTGATACAAAAGAAACTCCTTGGTCCAAGGTTGAAACATACGAGTACATGCCCAAGAAATTACTCGACGTGTTCTACCCAAGAACTGAGAATATAAACGGCGTTGTCGTCTTTGCCCATGGTGGTGGCTGGATCAGCGGATATAGAAGACAACCAAACAACATGTCATGGTATAGATTCTTGGTGTCGCAAGGCTTCATAGTGGCAACAATAGAATATAGTAGAGGCTATATCCAGGAAATAGAAAAATTGGTTGAAGAACTCACTAGTGCCGTACTTTTTCTAAGAAAAAAATTTGGCGATTCTTATAAAGGACAATTCTCACTCATGGGATTGTCTGCCGGTGGACACCTTGCATTGTTGGTTAGTCTGAGGTATTTAGATCTTGTCGACAAAGTGGTCGCCTATTATGCTCCGTGTGATCTTTTAGATATATGGGAATCTGAATCAGTCTTCGCGCGATTTTCTGTGATGGCAACGATCAAAAGATTACCCGGTAGATCTAAAGAAACCTATGAAAAATACT
>JBKBIU010000048.1:0-8557 GCA_046294065.1 Pseudothermotoga sp. | reverse complement strand
AAGAAAGGTACCTTATACGTTCGAAGAGTTGGTAAAAACTTTCAAACAGCCAAAAGTAGCTTCACTTTTGTTCACGAGGTTGTTCTATTCTCTTGGCTTTACAACCTTTGAATCATCTTTCACACTTTTTGCCATCAGAAGGCTGAATCTTGAGCTTTCCCAAACAAGCTTTGTACTGGCATATGTAGGTGTTGTTCTTGTCATAACACAGGGCTTGTTAGTAGGGAAGGTGGCAAAGAAGTTTGCAGAGTATGTTGTAGTTAAGTATCTCATGCCGCTTGCAATTTTATTACTTGCAGTTTATTCTTTTTCAAGCAACCTGGCAACCTTGGTTTTATTCTTAACCCCACTTTCGATTTCTTCGGGTTTGATAGGTGTTTCTATAACTTCCCTTACCACAAAATCTGTTTCCAAGGACAAGTTGGGTGGAACCTTGGGAATTTTTAGTTCTGCAGACAGCTTGGTGCGAATTGTTAGTCCCTTGATTGGAGCAGTAGTTATACAGTATGTTGGTTCCAGATTTTTGGGGGTAGTTGTCGCCTTCTTCGTATCAATAGGGTTCGTAATCTTCCGTACCAAATTTTTACCAAATCTAGCTACCATGACCAAACATACCACAGTTTAAGATCTTTGGCAAAAGACTTAAAAACCTTTTAATATTTGTGAAACCTTTGAATTTTTGTTTATTCATCGCGGTGCTGGTCGGTGAGATATATCTTGCCTTTTGGTGTGCCCGATCAAATGAGTAATATTTCATCTTTTCGCAATTTTCAAACTGTGCGTGTATAACTCCATCATCAACCGCTGCCTATTGTGAAAGTAGCTCCTCTTAAATCGATCATGGTTTTAGAGTATTATCTTCAAAGGACGAAGAAATGGAAAGGAATTCTTCGGCTTTCTCAATGGGCATTTCTTCAACATTCTGCAGTTTCCTTTCTAAGATTCCAGTCTTTTTCATCGCATTTCCTATTACGTTTTGGGTTTCTTGCAGCTTCTTGCTCACCTTCTCTAGCAACTCACTGAACTTCTTTACTTCCGCTTTGACAGCCGAGAGGAGATTCCATACCTCTTCTGCTTTCTTTTCTATGGTGAATATCTTAAGACCCAATCTGAAAATGTTCAACACAGCCGAGAGCGTCGTGGGACCTGTAATTAGGACCTTGTGCTCCCTGTGGATGTCTTGAATAAAACCGGGTTTTCTGAGCGCTTCTGCATACAAACTTTCTGTTGGCAGAAACATCAGAGCGAACTCTGTTGTGTAAGGTGGGCAAATGTATTTGTCTTTTATGTCTCTGGCTGACTGTTTCAAACGATTCTCCAGCTCTTTCCTAAGTCTTTCGCGGCCCGCACTGTCAGCCGTCTCTTCTGCTTCTACGATCCTCTCAAAGTCTTCCATCGGGAATTTTGCGTCTACTGGGAGCCAAGTGTAATTTCTATTGCTGTCGCTTTCTACAGGTATCTTTATTGCAAATTCTACAGTCTCGCTGCTCTGGGGATTTACTCTTACGTTCTTATCATATTGGTTGGGTGCCAATATATCTTGAATTATCGCCTCCAACTGAATTTCTCCGAGAATCCCTCTTGTCTTTATGTTGGAAAGCACCTTTTTCAGGTCGCTGACGCCATTTACCAAGCTTTGAATTTGCCCCAGACCACTATGAACTTGCTCCAGCCTCTCACTTACTAGCTTGAATGATTCAGTTAATCTCATGTTAAGTGTGGAGTGAAGCTTTTCGTCTACCGTTTGTCTCATCTGTTCAAGTCTATTGCTGTTTTCATCCTGGATTTCCTTTAGTTTAAATTCTATAGTGTCTCTCATTTTGCTAAATCTCTCTTCGGTCTTTTCCGTTAGAGACATTAAAGTGTCAGAGAGATTCTTCATGAGGTTCTGTTGAGATCTACTCATCTCGTTGATTGTTGTTGTGAGTGTGTGGTTTAACTGCCATACAAGATTCGTCATTTCTTCTCTATTTGACTTCATTTCTTGTGATATGTACATATTTAAGTTTTTTCAAAATTTAGGAGAACTTTCGCAAAATCAACATCTGTCACTGGGCGTCTTCGAAGAAAGTGGAGAACTACTTGTAAAATTGATATCACAGTAAGAACTATAAGAAGCAACAAAAGTATGCTTTGCAACTTTAACCCACCCTTTGATATGACGCTACATTAATATCGCATCATAACGTTGATTAGGCAAAGAACTTTATATTCAAACGTTTGTTTTAAACACTGAGGTGTTGAAATGTTGAAGTATTAAAATATCATTTAGGCGATACCAGTTTGGAGTCGTAATTCTACTGAACGTATTTTAAAACTCAGTGCACGTGAAGGTTGCTTACAAATCCAAGATGTTGAATAAGAATGTACTGTGGGGTTATAAAGAAACCTTCGGATGGGAGGGAATGTCATGGCTTGTATTGTTGTTTATCTTTCCAAACACAGAGGAAACACAAAGAAAATAGCCCAGGCTATTGCGGAGGAATTGAAATGTGAGGCAAAGAGTGCTGATGAAGTCAAGCCAGGTGAGCTTGACCAATACGACATCATAGGTGTTGGTTCGGGTATCTACGCCTTCCGTATGGATGGAAGGTTGAAAAAATTGTTGAAAGGATTGAAGGATCCAAAGAGTAAAGGGGTTTTTCTTTTCTCCACATCGGCAGATCCAGGTGGAACCAAGTACCACAAGGGCATGAAAAAGTTCGTTCAAAAGTTAGGTTTAAAATTGTTGGGAGAATTCAACTGTCAGGGCCTTTACGAAATGTGGTTCTTTGGTAAAAAATCTTGGAACCATGGTAGACCAAACGAAGATGATTTGAGAAAAGCAAAAGAATTTGCAAGGAGCGTTGTTCCAAGTTCACATTAAAGTTTTGGAATATTCTTATTGAACGTCTCAAACCATTCTTTGGTAAGTTGGTTTTTGTTTAAAACGCTTCGACAAGTTCTTTCATGGAAGTTCATTTAGTTTCTTGGAATTTGAATAGACATTGCTTGCCTTTGTTACCCAATGTTTCACATCATCTTTTACACTCGTACTTTGACTTTTTCGGATGCAACAAGATCTTATTTATGGCGATCTGATGGCAAAGACAAAGATATGTACTTAGAGTCCGTTAGCTTTTAATCTGAATTTTATAAGACAATGAATTGCAAGGGTATGAAAGAGAGTGAGGGAAGAAAGGTGGCTCATGATACTGTTCCATGATGAGAGAATATTGGCTTTTGGCCAAGGGTTAGTCAATCTCTTGAAAAATCATTTTTTCAAAGTTTGAGATCTTGTCAGATTAACTCCAAAGTCTACCAACCCAAGGAAAACTCTTGGAATAGACAATGGCAAAATTTTGTGACTGAAGTTGCATTTAGTTATCTCACATAACTATAGGCTTGAATGAATTTGCCCTTTTCAATGAGATGTTTTCTTACATACTGACCACAATTGCTGCCAATTTGGTTTTCTTCAAGTTCTCCTATGCTCAAGATGACTTCGTAACCGGTTCTAAGAAGTTCTTCCACAAAGTCCTTGTGTGTCATGGGCATTCCAGTTTGAAGGTCCACATCCGAGTCAATAGAATTTTTCAGAGCATTGTAAGTGGGATTCACTGGCGTGATCTTGATCAGAAATTTGGCTGGGTCAAAGAACCTTTTGATCACTTGGGGGTCAAGTTGATAATTTTTTGCGACAGCAAAGTTCAGTGTTATTTTTCTATCGCCATCAGATACAAATTTGTTTCCATATTCAGAAATCTTTTCAAAGGACCACTTTTTGATTGGAATGATTTGATTGCGTTCTGTTTCGTCTGTAGAATGAATCGAAAACTGCAATTGAAACTTCCCATGGTAGTATTTGTTCTTAAGTTCTAAGAGTCCTTCGAAAAATACATCGGTTCCCTCAGGTGCCACCGTCGAAATGGACGGAAGCAGATTTTCGTAGCAAGACAGCTTCTTTAAGACTAAGAGTACATTCTCGTTAAAAGCTGGCTCGCCTACTCTTGCAAACTGTATCTTGAACTTCTTCGTCTCAATTTTTCCATTTGGAAAGTAGTATCTAACTAAGAACTCAATTTGTTCCAGTATATCCTGGTATGACAGTTTTCCTTCATAGTAAGAACCTGCGTCACACATCAAGCAACCCACAGGACAACCACGAAGCGTAGAGACAATGAGGACCCATTTTTCGCTTCGATCCAATGGAGGTTGCAAAGACTGAACGAACTCAACTAAAACTCCTGAAGAGGTCTCACCAACAAAAACAGTTGCCAAATCATCCTTACCGTACTTGGCAAGTATCTTCAATTCTTGTTCACCTCCGAAATTATTCGCATTGCCGTTTCTACAGCGTTCCCAATGGCTATACTCATCTGCCTGAAACCTCCGCGAGCATCACCAACAATGTACAGATCTTTTGACGATGTTTTGATAAAATCTGTGTTTGGTTTCCTTCCAACACATATGAGTAGGGCATCAAAATCGTATTTTGCTTTATTTGTGAATATCTTTAAACCACTTTCAACCTTTTCAATTGGCTCGCCTTCGTGGTAGATTATTCCAGAGCTTTTGGCACATTCAACCAACCTTGATAACGCTTTGATTGCCCTTGTTCGGTTGAACAGATGGACAAATGTTACACCCTTTTCTCTTGCTTTTAAAGCTGAGTCAAAGGCAACATCGCCGGCTCCGTAAATAGCAAGGGAAGTTAAGCTCCCTGGCAGAAATCTGTATTCGTATACGACGTTTGGATCAACTTCAAATTGTGTGAGTCTGACTGGGATCGTCCCACTTGCCACTATCAACTTGTCAAATTCATATGAATTTGAGTTGGTTTTAGCAACGGTACCTTGAACTTCGACCACTTCTTCAAAGATAACCTTGACTGTGCTTGATAACAATCTGTTTTTCAAGATTTCAACCACTGCTTCGCCTGGAAGTGGATAGAAAACTGGAAAATTTTCCACCCGCCATGCGTTAACAATTAAACCTCCTATCGTATCCTTTTCAAAAATAGTGACCTGAAAATTGTACCTACAGAGAAAGACAGCTGCTGTAATTCCAGCAGGTCCTGCTCCTACGATTCCAACTCGCACAGTATCTCCTCGGCTTTGCAAACCACGGCAAAACCGTGGGCAAGATTCTTCAAAGATGCAAAATGGTACCAATCACTCTTGTCCCAAGTGCCATCCTCAACTACAACGACTTCAAAATCTCTCACAAAGGCTGTTCTTGCCGTTGTTTCAACGCAAAGATGTGTCATCACACCAGTGATTATGAGTTGATCTACGTTTTGTTCAGCCAAAATTTTCTGTAGGTCCGTTTGGTAAAAAGCGTCGTAAGTACTTTTGTAAACTACATGTGTCGGGTCAGATTTCAAACAAAATTCTGCCCAATGCTGGGAAATTTCGTTGCCCCACCAGATTTTCATCCTTTTACTAGCTCCAACATGAAGAGTAGCTACGACTGGCTTATTTTTCTGAAGAAAGTTGACCATCAAGTTCTCCACTACAGGAAAGATTTTTTCAACACCATGTAAATAAGCCGGTGAGGCTTTGTTGCAAAAGTAATTTTGCAAGTCTACAACAACCAGAGCTGGTCTTGAAAGTTTGAGCTTGTGTTTGCCTTTTTCGTCGTTAAAGAACATTAGATCACCAACTCTATTTTAACAATAAAACAACCGTTAGGCTGGACTTGCGTCAATCAACGTAAGTATATAATAATAATAATAATAAATTAGATGATAGAAAACAGTCTTTTGTGTCTCGTTTTACATTTTGATCCTTGCACCGATAACCAGTGAAAGCCCTGGCTGTACGATGGTTCTTCATTTGTAATGAATTCACTGTTCTATACTCGGTCATGAAGGACCTTTGATTTTTTCTTTTCTGTGATGGACTGCTACATTTACTGTTGTCCATGATTATGGTCGATATTTTCAAAACCTTTTTGATGACCACATAAATTTACCTGTCTTTCGAGAGTTTGTTTACAACAATCTGTCCTTTAAAGGTAAAAGGGGCTTCTACCCTCACAAACTCTTGCAAATTTAGTTGTCAATAGAGAATCATAGAAATCTAAGATTTCAGCTATTCTTTGACCGCACCGCGTGTCAAGCCACTGACTAAAAACCGTTGCATCGACAAGAACAAGATCACCATGGGCATCATTCCCAGCAATGCTGCAGCCGTGAACAAACCCCATTCGGTCTCGTAGGGTCCGACGGCGAATGTTTGAAGTCCCAAAGCATAGGTATAATTTCTGACGTTTTGAAGAACTATTCTAGCGACAACAAACTCGTTGAAAGTTCCTATAAAAACGAGTAAGAAAACAACAACAAGAATTGGTCTTGCAAGCGGTAGAATTATTTTGTAAAAACTTTGAAACCTTGTGGCACCATCTACTATGGCAGCTTCTTCAAGAGATGGTGGTATTGTGTCGTAAAAACCTTTCATCAAATACATGTTGTAGGCAATACCAGTCAGATATGAAAAGATCAGACCACCCAGAGTGTCGATGCCCAAGAAAGTAACATATCTACCAAGAAAGTTCAGCAAATTGTAGATAGCTATCATGAAGATAACGGCAGGGAACATTTGAATCAAAAGGAAGCTAAGTAAGCCATATTTTCTACCTCTGAACCTCATTCTACTGAAAGGATAAGCAGCCACAGCACAGACAAGTGTTGTTATCACACCTACTATACTGGCCACAATGATTGAGTTTAGAACCCAGTTCAAAAAGTAGTGCTTTGGCTTTTGTTTCCAGATGTTGTCAATCCTGTATAATTGCTTGTCCATGTGCTTGTAATCATTCTTCAAAAAGGCTAGTGGAGACTTGTCCATGAGAATTCCTGCTCTTCGGCTGGCAACTGTCATATCGGCTTTCACTTTGCTGGAGAATTCCATCGCTACTAAGTCAGAGAGCTTGGTCAAAACATCAGATCTGACAAAAGTGCCACTGAAAGAAACCGATAATAACCCTTCGTAAGAAGTCTTGAAGTCTTTCAATAAAGCGCGACAACTAGCTAAAATTCCGTCTAAGTTCTTGGAAGTGTTTTCGAACCTTCTCAAAAAGTCTCTGTACTCCTCGATCCATCTTAGATCACTCACTGTCTTGGACAACTGCGAAGAAATTTGGTCCTTGAACTCGTAAGAGTTTGCAAAGTTTCGAATGAATGTCAAGACGGCGGAATATCTTGTCAAGTCTGCTGAAGAAAGGGATTTTATGTTGCCAACCGTGATTATTCTCTCACCAAGTTGGTTCTTGAATAGTTGCAACTCTACAAACCTTCTGTATTCGGTAAGAGATTCATCTATTTCCTTGATTTTTGATTCAACCTTTGCCTTTCTCAAAGATTTGTCCTTAATGTCTTCCTGAAGCTCAACATATTTTTCGTTCAGATTCTTCAAAAGTATTATCTTCTCACCAGTTTCTTCAAAGATTTCTTTTGTTTGCGTCAAAACTCTCTCAAGCCTTGGCCTCAAGTTCTCATAAAGTTCGAGAAATTGGTTGTATTGTGCCTTCTTCGTTATTGCTTCATCGCGATTGATGATTTCTGTGAAGGTTTTCTCAAGAGTTGTCAGAATTTTGACCAATTCTTCATAATCTGCATAAATTCTCAAAGTGTTCAAGGTAGACAGAATTTCTTCAAGCAGTTTTCGTGCCGTTGAAAGTATTTTTGAGTCGTCTATTGGAAACATAGAAAGAGCGCTCGTTGCATAAATCTTAGTTTTTAGATCAACCAAGCTCTGGAAAACTTCAGATAGAGACTTCATTTCAGGTAAGATGGCTTCGGTGAGGAAAAGGTTTGTTGTCAAGACCTCGCTTTGCAAAGTGGAGATCTTCTTGCTTAATTCCTGGGCAACAAAGTTAAGCTCCGATAGTTTTTTATCGTAGATTTTAAACTCTTCTACGTATACACCAACTTTGGTTTTGTAGATCTCACTCAATTGCCAAAGAGCCTGAACGTAGGTATCAGCATTATCTATTTGGTATCCCGTTAAGCTTTCAAGATCCTGCTTTAGAATGTTAAAAGTTGTCGAATTAAATCGCTCGTTCTGCAATTTTTCATAAAGTACCGCTGCATAGGAATCATTTAAGGAAATCTTTGGCATATTAGTTTGCACTGTTTCACTGAGTTTCTTTAGACTTTCGATCAGATCGCTTTTTATCTTTTCAGCATTTTCCAGCATCTTTATTGATATGTTATTGAAAGACTTCTTCGCCAAGGCGTGTCTGGTTTCCGTCTCGTCAAAATAAGATTCCAGCCTCTTTATATATTTGTCTATCATCTCACGAGAACGTTGCTGAGTAATTCTATCGTAAGGCTTAACCCTAGAAATCAAGTTCTGGAGTTCCTGAACAAGAACTGGTACATTCTTCTCTGGGATCAAAAGATCTATGTAATTTTGAAGTGTTATTCTGGATGTAAACAGCTTTGTAGAAAAAGCTGCTTCGTCTCTTCTTATAGAGGTGGATACAACCCAAACAACGGGAAAGAGTATTAAGATTATCAACAGTATCATTATTCCATGAGTGAGAATTGGAAATCTTCTTTGGACCATTACCT
>JBKBIU010000331.1:0-1766 GCA_046294065.1 Pseudothermotoga sp. | reverse complement strand
ATACTTACTGATAGTGGAGGATTTCAGGTCTTTAGTCTTAGAGACTTGCGACAGATAAACGACGATGGCGTGCTGATAAGATCACCAGTTGACGGTTCTAAGTTGTTTTTGACACCAGAACTTTCGATAGAGATACAGAAGGTCTTGGGTTCAGATATTGTTATGGTTCTTGACCATTGTCCTGGACCCAACGAGAGTTATGAAGAAGCTCTTAGGTCTTTGAAACGTACTCAGCAATGGGCAGGTAGATGTTTGAAATATGGTGTGAAGGAAGGTCAAATGCTGTTTGCAATAGCGCAAGGGGGGGTGTACGAAGATCTTCGACGACTGAGTGCGCAGGGACTTTCTGAGCTGCCATTTGATGGTTTTGCAGTAGGGGGGTTGAGTCTGGGGGAAGAGTTTGAAAAGACTTTGTATTTAACAAATGTCACCGTCGAGTCTCTACCTTCAGAAAAGCCAAGGTATTTTATGGGTGGTGGGTCCCCAGAACTAATAGTCCATTTGGTTGAGATCGGTGTTGATATGTTTGATAGTGTCTTCCCAACGAGACTTGCGAGACATGGTACGGCATTGACCTTCAAAGGTAGATTGAACATCAAGTCTGCGAAATTTAAGAATGATTTAGATCCAATAGAAGAAGAATGTGACTGCGTAGCTTGCAGAACTTATTCAAGGTCATACGTGCATCACTTGTTAGATCGTGGAGAGGTCCTGGGCGGGATTTTACTTACAAATCATAATTTGCGTTTCATGATGAGGTTTATGGAGCGGTTGAGGCATTCAATTTTTGATGGAACTTTCCTTGATCTGAAGAAGGAGGTGGTTGACTCATATGCCAAAAGTGAAAGTGATAAGTTCTGTTATGATTCTGCTGACAATACTTTGTCTGGGTGATATCATTGATTTCGCGGGAGATGGGCGTTATGTTGGTCCGACTGGTCCATGGGCTTTTCGAGTCAATCCTGCAGGTATAGTCGAAAATGAAATACGTCAACTTCTCATATCCAACACCCTTAGACTGGGAACAAACAACGTCCGCAGTTTCTCCGTTTCATTGATTCAACCATCAAAAGACTCTTTAGCAGGTGTTTTGAGCCTTTCGAGTGATTTCAGTGATTTTGGTAAAGAAAGACTTGGTTTCTTGTACGGAATAGCGGGTAGATCGGGGAATGTTGACCTTGGATTGAATATAGGATTGGAAAGAATTAAAGAAAATTCTTTAGAGAACTACTCTGTCTTCATAGATGTTGGTGTGAGGGGAAGGTTTGTGGAGGGTGGTTATGCCTATTACAGTTTAGCAGTGAAGAAATTCAGAGTGTGGTCCTCAGACCCCGATTTGATGAACAGGGCAGATATTGGAGCTGGAATCTCATTAGAGTTCGATCAAATGAAGTTTTCTTTTGATGCTATGTATGTTTCAAACGAATTTTGGAACTTTGCTCCCGGAGCCCAGTTGGATCTTTTGCCTGTGAATTTATATTTCACAATACCATTTTTCTATAAACCTGAGAGTTCCAAGAGCAGTCTGTCGATTGATTTTGGTGGTAGTGTTCAGATAGGAGATTTCAGCATCGGTGTTTCAGTTTATTATCCTTTTACAAAACAAACTGGTTCTGATCTATTCAACGAACTAAGCTATGATTGGCATATAGATTTTCGTGTCGGTGTAAGATGGTGAACAGAGTCAAAGTATTGAACGCTGATGATATTAAGAGATCACTGATGAGAATGGCTCATGAGATTGTTGAAAAAAATCACGGTATCGA
>JBKBIU010000330.1:0-1767 GCA_046294065.1 Pseudothermotoga sp. | reverse complement strand
AAATCACCTCCACTGTTGTTTTTATTTTACCTCATTTTCATTGCTAAAGAATTTCAGCTTGTGCCCTGTTTTGTTTATGAAGAATCTCACAAATAAAAGAGTTTCTGTGTAATCACCTTTTTCCCCCAACGTTTGACAAACCATCCTCTGTCTGTTGTATGTACAGGCAATATGAACTCTGGATTGAGATCGTTTATGAGTTCCTCTAGTTTTTCAGCTCCCACATGACCAGAGGCGTGAAAATGTTTATTAAATAGGACTTGACCGTCTTCGGTAACCTCAAAACCATGTGTCTGTATAGAGAACTTTCTTGTCCAGTTGGCAAACCTCAAAAAATCCATCTGTTGTTCCTCTGTATAAGCTTCGCTCGATGAATGAATGTATATAGACCCCTTTAAAACTTCTTCATCCAGATCGAGTATATTGTGAAAGTCCCAATATCCTGCTGAAATCATATAGTATGACGGGCGCAAATTGATGGAATCTGGTGACAACAAAATTCCACTGATCTTTGCCTGTTCCATGATATCTTTTTCCAGTCCCACAAAAGATGACTTGGCCGTGTGAAATACCCTAATATGTTTTATCTCATCGTCAGATAATCGCCATATAGGTTCTACTTCTCCCATTTTGACAAGATAGGCATAATCCTTTGGCATCAAAACGAGCAGCCTGTTCGTATGTACGGCAATCTTTAAAAAACTCATCATCCTTTCAAGGTGTTTTACAGGAAAATCAACTATCACAAGCTTGTTGGTCTTTTGAACAAGTTCAAGGGCCTTCTGATAAACATCTTTTTCGCTACCTTGTGAGCCGCCTTCCCTCGACACAGTCGTTCCCTCTGTGATCAACAGCAAGGGATGCTTGTCTTTTAGAAACTGGAAAAAACTGTTCGTTCTCATTGAAAGTTCAAGTCTATTTTCTCCCAGGTTCTGTGCCCAGAAGCTCTCTTCTTCTTTTGTGTCGGGACCTGTCCTAAAATCTCCAGTGTAGGCAACCCACCAATCGTCAACCTTTGCAACCAAACCGGACGCCCCAATCACAGAATGATAGACGCCTAATATATACAACCGATCTTTCCAGAGTTCTTCCATATCTAAATGAATAAAATAATCTGGATCTAAGGAACAAGAAGTTTCCGAGAGACTTTTTATACAGATCTTTCTTTTGATGAAAGTATTTCTTTCTGCTTTGAGGACATCAGCTCTATAGATACCATCTTCTTGAGACCTCTGCCTCTTTCGCAAATATAACTCGTTCCACACTTGCTGCTTGATTTCAGCATTAGTCCTAAGGATTGCAAGAGTCTCGTTTGTAGTCAATATAGGTATTTCTTCACTTACCAATCCGTTAAAACCCGTATGGTCCTCG
Source organism: Pseudothermotoga sp. (assembly GCA_046294065.1). Taxonomy (GTDB): domain Bacteria; phylum Thermotogota; class Thermotogae; order Thermotogales; family DSM-5069; genus Pseudothermotoga_B. The sequence goes on along the minus strand of JBKBIU010000330.1, from coordinate 396 downwards.
TGGCCATGACTCAGAAACAAGAAATGTATGCGTTTATCTTTTTCAAAATCAGGTGGTTCGAGATCTTTTCTATAGATATCAATCCTCGGTAACAGTTCCAGTTTGAGAAGATCGTGTAGAATTTTACCAGTTCTTGGCTTCAAATATTCTTCAAAATACAAGGACCACTTGGAAAAATTCAAACCAAAGTCCAGCAGGAAACCATCATTAGAATTATCGATCACCAAGATCTTGTTACCACCTATGCAATCAAATCCATCCAAGACTTCTATCTTCAATCTGTCTTCCCCCCATATTTATTGAACAGACCATCTATAATGTTACAACATCTTCAATAGACCAGTCACAAAATAATCGTAGATCAAGAAACAGTTCTTGAAAGAACAGTACGTTTGC
>JBKBIU010000329.1:0-1772 GCA_046294065.1 Pseudothermotoga sp. | reverse complement strand
TCCTGAGGATCGAGATCAAGGCGGGGAGTTTGACCTTCCATTTTTCGTAAGCATCTTCTGTGGTTCGTTCTACAACGATAAAGTCTCTATGAACTGATATGACTTTCGATACGTAGGTTACCACAGGTATATCCAATAAAACTGCAAATTCAACACCTACCTGTCCTGTCTCACCATCGGTAGCCTTCTCTCCACATATGACAAGATCGTATTCTATATTCAATCTTTTTACAGCTTCTGAGAGAGTGTAACTCGTTGCCCAAGTATCAGAACCTGCAAAGGCTGAATCTGTTAGAAGAATAGCCCTGTCTGCACCCAGTGCAAGTGTGTCACGAAGCACGGTTTCTGTACTCATAGGTCCCATACTCAAAACAGTTATTTGAGCTTGATGGCTTTCTTTCAAACAAAGCGCAAGTTCAAGAGCGTGCAAATCCAAAGGATTTATGACCACATCAAGACCCTCTCGAATCATCGTACCGCTCACTGGATCGATCTTTACCTTGTCTGTATCAGGAACTTGCTTTGCCAGTACCAAGATTTTCATATCTTTTTCTCTCCTTCTCTTAGCTGTACATATCTTATACCATAAATGACCATAATGTAAAGACATATTGCTTTAAGGTTTGCTATAATACTATAAACAAGGAGGGTCGAGGATGAGCCTTCAACAGCTAGTTGGTGAACTTTTCATGGTAGGAATTACTGGAAAAGAACTCGACGATCAATCGATCAAAGTTCTCGAGGAAATCAAACCAGGTTTCGTAATTTTGTTTGCAAGAAATATTGAGTCTGCATATCAAGTTCATGATCTCATAAAACAGATTACACAGATTGTTGGGAAACCAGTTGTCTTTGCTATAGACCAGGAGGGTGGGATTGTAACAAGACTCAGAGATGGTTTTGCTGTCTCTTGTGGCGCAATGGCTCTTGCAGCAACGGGTGACGATACAAATGCATACATGGCAGGCAAGGTCTTAGCAAAAGAAATGAAAGCTGTTGGTATAACATGGAATCTTGCACCGGTCGTCGATATAAATGATAACCCTAATAACCCCGGGATCGGTGTTAGAAGTTTTGGTGATACACCTGAAAAAGTCATAAAGTTTTCTGCAGCCTTCTATTCTGGTATGAAGGAAATAGGTGTTGCGGCCTGTGCAAAACATTTTCCTGGGAAAGGCAGTGTCAGTATAGATGCCCATTTAGATATGCCAACCTTAGACAAAAATTTGGAAGAACTTGAGAGATGGGAACTACTACCGTTTGTAAAACTCATGAATCTAGGTATAGAATCTGTTATGCCTTCTCACATATATCTTCCTAACCTCCAGAAAAGGAAGGTACCGGCAACGGTAAGTGAGGAAGTAGTCACAGATCTTTTGAGAAAAAGACTTGGGTATAGTGGCTTAGCCATCGCCGATGATTTATTGATGGGTGGCATCACGAAAAATATGTCTGTCGAAGATGCTGTATTAGCATCTTTCAAAGCTGGTATGGACGTACTCACCGTTTGTCATGAACCAAAGGCACAGTTGTCAGCCAAAAGAGCTTTAGTAAAGAAAATAGAGAGCGACCCACAGTTGGAGAGTAGACTGAAGGAATCTTTGACAAGAATTGAATATTTCAAAGAAAGATTTGCTCCAAAGACATTTTCAGACCAAGTCGCTTTGGATCTATCACAGGATCAACAGATCATGGAAAGAATAGCCGAACAATCTATAACAGTTGTGAGTGATCAAGATGAAATGATACCTCTTCACCTTTCAAAAGAAGAC
>JBKBIU010000328.1:0-1783 GCA_046294065.1 Pseudothermotoga sp. | reverse complement strand
CATCGTCACTTGTCCAAACACCAGGTACTCTATCAAAAGGTGGAATCAATGATGGGAAAGAACCAGTTGCAATAACTACGTTCTTGGTCTCGAGTTTTACATCTCCAGCCTTCACAAAGTTTGGTGATTCAATCCTTGCCTCCAAATTTATCAGCTCAACGTTGTATTTTTTCAATAAATACTCAATACCCTTTCTGGACATGGTGACCACTTTGTTCATGTGACTCTTCATGACAGAAAAATCGTATTGCACATTTTCTGCATTGATACCCAGCTGTTTTGCCTTTTCTAAGAGCTCTGAATAAAAATGAGTACTACTCAAAAGGGCTTTAGTTGGGATACAACCCCAGTTTGTACAAGTGCCACCAACGAACGACTTTTCCACCAAGGCGACCTTTTTGCCTCTCTGTCCCAGTTTTATCGCCGCAACATATCCTCCTGGGCCAGCACCTATTACGACTGCGTCGTACAAAAAAATCACCTCCTGATCTGGCAAGAAAATTGTACCATTTGTATCAAGTATGTTCAAAGGGTACCATTCGATGGCGAAAGATTAACGCAGATTTACAAAACAACAAGTCGGTACTATCACGTTCAAAACATCAAAAAATAAGTCACTCTCTTAGTATGGATAACGCCATCTTTCACTTCCTTCTAGAACAGTGAAAAACTAAATTTCCACTGCGTTACGATAGAAGCTGTTCGTCTTTTCTTTACATATCTGTGAGGTTATTTTTTACATATCTGTGAGGTTATTTTTATAACAAGCCATGATTCATTTTATGAAAGCAAGTCAAAAACATAATACTTTAAGGAGGTATTTTTGTGAAGGCGTCTTTGCGATTCTATGGCATATTACTTGTCTTAGTGATTGTGCTTATCGCAGTGATTCCCTTAATCTTTGTGGCAACAAACCAAAACCAAAGGGTCGCATCATCCATATCGAATCAAATGTATGAAAACATGCTCAACGGTGCCCTCGAAGTTCTCAAGGAATATGTGAAATACGAATATGGTACATTAAGGCTCCAAAATTCCCAACTTGTTGACAAAGATGGAAAGGCAATCAAAGACAGATTCGAAGTTGTTGATAAAATCAGTAAACAGATGAACGTCGTTGCCACTATCTTTCAAGCCCAAAATGATGATTTTATAAAAATTGCAACCTCTATTCGCAAAGATGATGGGACAAGAGCCGTCGGTACATACTTAGGAAAGGACAGCGCAGCCTATAGACCCATTGTGCAGAAACAAAGATATCTTGGACAAGCAAAGATATTGGGCAAGGACTACGCAACAGGATATGATCCAATTGTCGATGAAAACAATAATGTCATAGGTATTCTCTTTGTTGGTGTACCCCAGCAAACAATAAATACACTTGTTAGTAGAGCAAAGAGTGATTTTGTTAGAAACACATTAATCGTCACAGCAGTACTAATAGGTATAGCAATAATTATTGGGATGGTCTTTGTTAACGTCGTTTTGATAAAACCCTTCTTTGGAATATCAAAAGCCATTGCAAAGGTCGCAGAGGGAGATTTGAGTTATAAGATCACATCAAAGTTTATAAGCAAAGAATTCACAAATCTTGCGAAGGCAGTAGAAAAGATGACAGGGAATCTCTCAGCGATGATTTTGGATATCTCTCGCAGTTCGGAAAAACTTTCATCTTCCAGTGAAATTTTGTCATCAACTTCACAAGAATTGAATGCGAACAGTGAAGAGTTATATTCTCAGATGGAAGAAGTGAACAAGAGTGCACAGAATGCAAGTGCATCCA
>JBKBIU010000047.1:0-8721 GCA_046294065.1 Pseudothermotoga sp. | reverse complement strand
TTCGGCATCTTGTGGTTCAGCAAGAGGATGACTTTTGTCATTGGAAAAAGTATAATATTATTGGATCACTTTTCGTCACTTGTTGCAACTGTTTCGATGGCGACCAATGTTTTCATATTTTCTTTGGTTGGTGTCCCAATTTCTGCCACACAGTCTACTATAGGTGCTGTGATAGGTGCTGGTATGAGTAGAGGTGAACGTTTGAGTAGTAAGAAAACGAAGATTCGAATTCTCCTTGGTCTTACATTAACGCCGTGTCTTGCAGGTGTTGTTTCTGCAATTTTCTATTCCTTGTTGAGAGGAGGTTAGCATGGGTTGGATAGTAGGGAGGAAGGAACAAGAGATAGTAAAGAAGGTTTTGGAACATTTAGATATCATGAGTGTTGAACTTTCAGAACTCAGAAGGCTCATTGAAAAGTACTTGAACCATGATTTTGACGACGTTGAACAGATCGCTGAGAAAGTGAGATATTATGAGCATCAAGCGGACATTGCAAGGCGAGAGGCTGAAACAATGATGTACAGTGGGGCCTTCTTGCCAAATTTCAGGGGTGATCTGCTTGGCATCATCGAAACTGCAGACAAGATTGGCAACAAGGGAGAGTTCGTAGCAGACATTTTGGAGCTTGAACACCCAGTTATACCAGAAGTTCTTAATTCTCAATTGTTGAAACTTTTCGACATTTGTGTCGAAACATACGAAGCTTTGAAGATAGCGATAAAGTATTTGTTCGAAGATCTTGAAAAAATAGAGGAATATGTTTTGTTAGTTGAGCAAAAAGAACACGAAGTTGATGGAATCGAAAGGTGCTTGATAAAACAGATTTACAGGATGGATATTTCAAATGGTCACAAATTTCAACTCAAAGAACTTGTCAGAAGTATTGCCGACATTGCAGATCGTGCTGAAGATTGTTCCGACAGAGTAGAAATAGTATCATTGAAAAGGAGGGTATGATTTGTCACAAACCGGGCAAAGTTTCGAAGAATTAGTTCGTATAATGAAAAAGCTCAGATCTGAGGAAGGATGTGAATGGGATAGACAGCAGACTCATAAGAGCCTTAAGTCTTATTTGATCGAGGAGGCTTTTGAATTGATTGAAGCTATAGACGAACAAGACGAAGAAAAAATGAAAGAGGAGTTAGGAGATTTACTGCTTCAAGTGGTTTTCCACAGTCAGATTGCCTCAGAGAGAGGAGCTTTTCAAATCGGTGATGTCTTAAGGTATCTGAATGAAAAGCTCATTAGGAGACACCCACATGTTTTTGGAGATAGCCCGGGGTATTCTTATCAACAATGGGAAAAGATTAAGTCTCAGGAGAAGGGAGAAGAAAAAGCTTCCAGCATTGGCAAGATCAACTATGCGCTTCCAGCACTGAGTCTGGCTCGAAGAATTCAAGAAAATGCTGCAGCAATTGGTTTCGATTGGCCTGATGTTTCTGGTGCTTTAGAAAAAATCGATGAAGAGATTCAAGAACTTAAGGAAGTCATGGGAAGGGATCAGAAAAACATGTTCGAAGAAGAATTAGGTGATCTACTCTTTGCAGTAGTCAATGTTGCACGTTTTTTAGATTTAGATCCAGAAGTTGCTTTAAGAAAAGCGACGGAGAAATTTATCAAAAGATTCCAGACTGTTGAAGAATTTGTCAGAGCAAGGGGACTTGATATGAAAAAACTTTCTCTTGCTCAGTTAGATGCACTTTGGGAAGAAGTGAAGGGAGGAGAATCAGAATGAAGAAAATCTTGGTGCTTTGTGCAGTACTTTTAACAGCTGTTTTGTTTGCTCAGGGAACTCAAACGGCAACAACTATAGTTGCAGAGGTGAACGGTGTGCCTATTACCATGGCTGAACTGGACAGAGAGGCTAATCTGAATAGATTGCTGGTTCAGATTCAGTCGATCGATGAGAGATTCTATGAGGTTCTCACCGGTACGGCAGAAGGTATGAATCTGTTGCTTAGATACAAAAGAGAAGTATTGAACAATCTCATCGATCAGGTATTGATCAAGCAGATCGCTGAAAAGATGAACATAACGATTTCCAAAGAACAAATAGAAAAGATGGTTTCAGACGAATTGAACAAGACACTTACTCAGTACGGTATGACCGAGACGGATCTTGACTGGTATCTGAAACAATCAGGATTGGGCGATCTTGAGTCTTTCAAAGACAGACTGAGATGGATTTTCTCTGTTCAGCAAGCAGTTACTTTAATACAGCAACAGGTAACTTCTTCTGTAACTGTAACTGAAGAAGAGGCAAAGCAATTCTACGAGGAAAATAAAGAGTATTTTGCCGTTGAAGAGGCAGCAAAACTGTTACGCATCATTGTGGATACGAAGGAAAAGGCTGATAAGGTTCTCGAACGTTTAAGATCCGGTGAAGACTTTTCCCAAATTGCTAGCGATGTGTCCATTGATCCTCTCACCAAAGGTAAGGCGGGCGATCTTGGATGGGTTGAGCGCAACAGTGGATTAATTGCAACGGATATAGAAGAAAAGATCTTTGCAACTCCAAAGGGTGCGACACTTGGCCCACTTCAGAGCGTTGGTGGGTGGGAAATCTATCGCATTCTGGACAAGAGGCCAAAAGGTTACGAGGCATTTGAAGAAGTCGCGAAGGATATCTACAATTATTTGAATCAACTAAAGGCTCAACAATCTTGGCAAGACTGGATCACACAGCAGTTTATACCGTTCAAGAATTCCAGTACGATAAAGATCTATCTTTTGGCAGAAGGAGGACAATCAAATCAATGAATCTTAAGACCATGACTCTCGAATGGACGGGTGATTCTCTCATACTTGTAGATCAGAGAAAGCTGCCGCATGTTGTTGAATATGTTGAGTGCAGGGATTATCAAGAAGTGGCTCGGGCGATCAAAGAGATGATCGTCCGAGGTGCTCCTGCAATAGGAGCAGTTGCAGCGTTTGGTTTTGTACTCGGGGCAAGACAATTCTCACATCTTAAAAACGAAAAATTCATTGAATCTATGGATTTGGTTTACAAAACCCTTGCTTCAACTCGTCCAACGGCAGTTAATCTTTTCTGGGCATTAGAGCGTATGAACAGAAAGATCCAGCAATGTATCTACGATGAACGACTGTTGTGGATCCTCGAAGAAGAGGCTATGAGGATAGCGAGAGAAGACATAGAGACTAATAAAGCAATTGGAAAGTATGGACAGACACTTTTGAAAGACGGCGACACAGTCTTGACACATTGCAATGCCGGTGCTCTTGCAACTGTGGACTATGGTACGGCACTTGGAGTTATAAGGGCGGCGGTTGAAAATGGCAAGAGGATCAGAGTCTATGTGGACGAAACAAGACCATACTTACAGGGAGCCCGTTTGACCGCCTGGGAATTGGTACAACTGGGAGTCGACGCGATACTCATAACGGACAACATGGCTGGCTGGGTTATGAAACAAGGTAAAGTCGATGCAGTAATCGTTGGAGCTGACAGAATAGCTGCAAACGGTGATGTAGCAAACAAAATAGGCACTTACTCAGTTGCAGTTCTTGCGGGCAGAAATGGTATACCTTTCTATGTTGCTGCACCCACATCTACGATAGATATAAGAATAAAGGATGGTACACAGATTCCGATAGAAGAGCGTTCACACGAAGAAGTGACACACATAGATGGAAAGAGAATAGCAGCCCAGGATGTGAAGGTCTACAATCCTGCTTTCGATGTGACGGAACACGATTTGGTGAGCGCCATCATCACCGAAAAAGGTGTTTTGAAAGCCCCGTATATTGAAAATATCAAGAAATTGTTTTCATAAGGAGGATAAGAGTGAGGATAAATCCTCTGGAAGATGGGAGTTTTAAGAGTTCCGAAGTTAAAAAGAAAAAACAGATAAGATCGAAATCACCCAGTGAAGTCTCGAGATCTAACTTCTTTGAAATTTTAGAAGACGTAGAAGAAGATAAACTGGATGAATTGTTGGAACAACTGATCAAGAAAGTGATCAGTGCTGGTAATGAACTTGTCAGATCACCTACCCAGGAGAATTTCAAAAACTATCGTGAGAGTATAAAGGAATTTCTAAAAGTGATTGAGAAGAGGTTATATAAGGTGGGAAGACAGATTTCAAAAGATATTGATCTGCACGTCGTGGGTCAAGAGATCGATCAAAGACTCGAACAGATTGCAAAAGATTTGATGGAAGCTGAAAAGGGTGCCATTATGCTCGCTGCAAGAGTTCAAGAAATATACGGTTTACTCATGGATCTATACAGGTGAGTGATATGGAAGATCTAATTGGTAAAGTTCATAGATTCATTGTTACAAACGTTGGATCGTCAATATGTTTGTGCTCGAATGATGGATTTTTGTTGCAGTGGATCTCTTTGAAGGTTGTTGAAAAGATCACAAAAGAATATTTGATCTTAACTGAACCTGGTATCGAGGACATACGTTACATGATGGATTTCTTGTACAGTGCCCCAAGCAACAGTCATAAAGTGGTTTTCGTCCACAGAGCAGAGAGGATCTTGCAAGAAGCAGCAAATTCTATGTTGAAGATTTTAGAAGAACCACCTTCATACTGTGTTATAACCTTGACAACTACGAGATTCACCGATCTGTTACCAACTATCAGAAGCAGAGTGAAAGCACTGAGCATATCTGTTGATAAAACCGCCTTTGAGATTCTGAGAAAGAGACTTATAAATAATCCCAAGGCCGATTTAGTTCTCAAGCTGTGCAGCAATGACTTTGATGTATTCAACTATTTACAAAATGTGGAAGAATTTTCTTTGTCCACCAACTTTGAAGAGTCGGAATTTTTAATGCTCTTTACGGAAAAGGAACTGTCTGCCTCGGACAAATTGAAGGCAACACTGATGCTCGATGATCTGTACTCAAAACTTTCGAGCTTCAGTCAAAAAGAACTGGTACAGTTATACTTGAATATAATGGAAGGATCGAAAAAGATAGATTTGAACAGCATGGTAGTCTTTATGTGTAGGATCTTTCAGATGATCCTTGAGTTAAAAGGATGTAGAGACGTATCGATTTTCAAATGGCTCGATTCTATATTGGTAAACAGACTTATGAATTTCAATGGACCACTGGTATTGTTGAACTTACTCATATTGATTAGAAGATCAGCAAAGAGGTGATGGATTTGGAGATGACGGCTGTTGTTTATGCAGTTGAGGTATTACCAAAGGGAAAACTAAGCTACTATGCAGAGAATGGTGAAGATATAAAGCCAGGCGATCTTGTCCTTGTTATGACTGAGTTTGGACCGGATGTCGGAAAGATCATAAAAGGTCCAAGGGAAATGGGAATAGAAGAAATAGGTACCGAGCTTAAACCAATCATTAAGAAGCTGACAGATGAAGATTTGAAGGTGCACCAAGAGAATTTGAGGGATGCCAAAGAAGCATTCAATGTTTGTGCAGAAAAGATAAAAGAACACAATCTTCCAATGAAACTACTTCACGCACGTTACATGTTTGACAGATCAAGATTAGTCTTTTTCTTCAGTTCAGAAACCAGGGTAGATTTCAGAGAACTCGTAAAAGACCTTGCCAGAATCTTCAAGACTCGTATAGAACTGAGACAAGTTGGGGTACGAGATGAGCTTAAATTCATAGGTAGTTTGGGACTGTGCGGGTTGCCTACTTGTTGCAGTACCTTCCTACGGGAGTTTGATAGTATCACCCTCAAGCATGCAAAATGTCAGCAATTGATGATCAACACTGCAAAGATATCTGGTGCATGCAGAAGACTTTTGTGTTGTTTGATGTACGAATACGATTTCTATGAAGAAGAGCTCAAGGGTATTCCCGAAGAAGGGGAAACCGTGCTTTACAACGGGAAAAGTTACAAAGTACAATCCACGGATGTCTTCAAGAAAACGGTGCTTGTCATCTCCGAAGAGGGCGAGATGATTTATCTACCTTTTTCATACTTCAGAGGTGATAAGGGTGCTTCAGATAAGTAAATTATTGATAGTGATAGGAATTGTCTTGGTAGTGATAGGAGTGCTTACCTACTTGATTGGGCGCTTCACACCACTTGGGCGTTTGCCGGGTGACATAATCATAAAGAAAGAAAGGTATGTGTTATACTTTCCCATCATGACATGCCTATTGTTCAGTGCAGTTTTATCTTTGATCTTCTTTGTGATATCCAAATTGACTAAGTAGCATTGAAGGAGGGAAATAGCAAATGAAAGAGTTCAGTAAGGAAGAAATTAGACGACTCAAGGAGATCGCTCGACTATGTCGCGGTGACATTCTCAAAATGACTTACGTTGCTAACTCAGGTCATCCAGGTGGGTCGATGTCATCACTTGAAATTTTCTTGAGTATTTTTTCTTTCGCGAATATAGACCCAAAAAACCCATACGATCCTCTACGTGATCGAATTGTTGTTAGCCATGGCCATACATCGCCTGGTGTTTATTCTGTCCTTGGTAGGCTTGGCTTTGTGGATACAGAGGAAATTATAGCAGGTTTTAGACATCATGCCAGTATCTTTGAAGGTCATGTAACACGTGGAATACCAGGTGTTGAATGGACTACGGGCAACCTTGGACAAGGACTTTCTGCAGGTGTTGGTTTTGCTCTTGCTTGCAAAATAAAAGAACAAGATTATCATGTCTTTGTTGCCATGAGTGATGCAGAGCAAGCAAAGGGCCAGGTGGGAGAGGCACGCAGAGTGGCGAGAAAGTATGGCTTGAGTAATATAACCGTTGTCATAGACTATAACGATGCTCAGATATCTGGAAGAGCGAGAGACATAATGCCTGTCAACATAAGGGCAAATTACGAAGCTGATGGTTGGAGAGTGCTCGAGGTCGATGGCCATGATATGGAACAACTGTTGAATGCACTCAAGCAAGCAGTGGATGACAAGGTGAACCCTGTTGCCATCATTGCACATACTATTATGGGAAAAGGTGTTTCTTTCATGGAGAACGATGTCTCTTTTCATGGGAAACCGTTATCTAAAGAGCAATTAGAAAAGGCATTGAATGAGCTTGGAATAGAAAATGATGTGGAAAGGTATATCAAAATGCGCCAGCACCTTGGCAACGAAAAGCACAAGCCGTTTCACATGGAGTATCCAGTCCAGATAAAGATTCCACCCAGCAGAACTTACACTGATAAAATGGACAATCGTGGTGCTTTTGGGAAGGCTTTGCTTGATCTGGTAAAGGCTAACAAAGATAGCGAAACCCCTATTGTAGCTGTTGATTGTGACCTTGCCACATCGGTCAAATTGGATGAGGTTCAAAAACATGTTCCAGCCATGTTTTTTGAACTTGGTGTGCAAGAACACAATGCTGCGGCAGTCGCTGGTGCTCTTTCTGCCGATGGTGTCATAACATTCTTTGCTGACTTTGGAGTTTTTGGGGTTAGTGAAACATACAATCAACACAGGTTGAACGCAATAAACCACACTAATCTGAAAGTTGTTGTAACCCATTGTGGTCTAAACGTTGGTGAAGATGGTAAGACACACCATGGCCTTGATTACATCTCTGCTCCCGCAAATTGGCTAGATTACAAAGTTATAGTTCCAGCAGATCCCAACCAAACAGATCGAGTAGTGAGGTATGTCGCAGGTGTGTATGGAAACTATTTGATCGCCATGGGTAGAGCGAAAATGGCTCCAATCTTGGACGAGAGTGGAAAAATATTCTTTGGTGATGATTATCAGTTTGTTTATGGGAAGATAGATATTCTCAGAAGAGGAGATAAGGTAACGGTAATTACATGTGGTTCGATTGTGGAGAATGCAGTCAAGGCTGCTGACAATTTCAAAGAAAAGGTTGCCGTTTTGAATGTATCCTGCCCGTTCGATCTTGATGAATCAGTACTCAGAGAATATGCACATGCAAGAAAGGTTCTGGTTTTAGAAGACCATGCTGCACCATTGGGCTTGGCAGCTCTCTTAGCCAAATTTTTCCTCGTTAAGGGAATAGTCCCATCCAGATTTGAGCAGGTCGCCGTTGAAGAACATGCCGTTTCCGGGCCCTATGAAGCTTTGTATGAGATTTATGGACTCAGTACATCCAAGATCGTTGAGAAACTGGGTCAGATGATCGAGTGACTAAGGAAGAAACAGCGACTATAATAGCTTTTATGGAATCAATTGGTCATAGATTTTTGGAGCCAGAACTCGTCTACAACGCTTTGTGTCATTCATCATATGCACATGAACAGAACCAACGTGGCAGAAAAGATGTCATTTCCAATGAGAGGTTAGAGTTTCTTGGTGATGCCGCGATTGATTTGCTGATCGCTGAGTATCTATATACAAATTTCTCTGACGCCTCAGAGGGTGTTATGGCAAAGGTAAAGGCCGCAGTGGCAAGCGAAGAAGCCCTTGCACAAATAGCCAGAGACATCAATTTGGGGCAATATCTTTTCCTTGGCCACGGAGAAGAAATCACAGGAGGCCGTGATAGAGATTCGATACTTGCTGATACACTCGAAGCAGTGGCAGCAGCGATATACATCGATGGTGGCATGCAGTCTTTACAAAAATGTCTTCTTCCTCACTTTGCCAAATATGCCAAACAGGTATTAGAAGGAAAAATTGTTTTTGACTACAAAACCTTTTTGCAAGAAATGACTCAAGAAAGGTTCAAACAACTGCCAGAGTATGTCTTGATTGACGAGCAAGGGCCATCTCACATGAAAAAGTTCACCGTTGAACTCAGATTGAATAGAAGAGTGATTGCCAC
>JBKBIU010000046.1:0-8741 GCA_046294065.1 Pseudothermotoga sp. | reverse complement strand
AACAGATCAGGGTCTTCCAAACCAATGTGAAGTCGTACTATCTTGTTCTTTTCGGTTAAGCCATCTCTGTTTGTAACTGCATAAGGTATAATGAGGCTCTCGTATCCTCCCCAACTAACCGCTCTTCTGAATATTCTAAGTGTGTTTGTGAAAGTGATGATTTGATCCAAATTTTTCACTTTCAGTTTCACACTGAACAGGCCGCTACCACCTCTCATTTGTTTCTTAGCAAGCTCATATTGTGGATGTTTGGGATAAAATGGGTAGAATATCTCTTCGATTTCGGGAACTGTTTTCAGATATTCTATTATTTTCAAAGTATTTTCCATATGCTTGGGCATTCTGATGTGGATCGTTCTAAGACCACGCAAGAGTAACCAAGACTCAAATGGTCCAATAGTTGCACCAATGTTCATAAATTCTGTATTGAATATATGTCTTATGTCTTCTCTTTTACCAACTACTACACCAGCCACTACATCGCTGTGACCTCCAATGTATTTGCTTGCAGAATGAACGACCAGGTCTATCCCTAAATCAATGGGGTTTTGAAACAATGGGGTCGCCCAGGTATTGTCTATTACTGTTTTTATATTGTTCTCTCTTGCAAATCTTGCAATGGGTGAGAGCTCTTGCAGTGCAAATGTGAACGTAGTAGGACTTTCGAGAAAGAATAGTTTTGTATTGGTCTTTGTGTTTTCAACAAAGTCTTTCGGATCAGTACCCTCTACAAATGTCACTTCGATACCAAATCTCTTGAGATATTGGGAAAAGAGTTTGTTTGTCCATCCATAGGCATCTTTGACACAGACCACATGATCCCCACTTTTCAAAAATGCCATTGTTGCCGCACTAACGGCTGCAATTCCAGAAGCAAAGAGCTTTGCATCTTCTGCCTTTTCTAACGCCGCAATCTTTTTCTCTACCACTTCTGCCGTCGGATTCTTACCTCTACTGTACAAGTGTGCCTCAAATTCATTCAGTAGTGAATTTTGGAATTCCTCAAAATTCTTGAAAGAAAATATGGAAGTTTCGTATATAGGAACACTTACAGGATCATAAGAAAAACCTTTTTCTGCATAGTTGTGAAGAATCTCGGTTATATCCATGGTACTTTCCTCCCCTCACTCTTTCACGGCACCTTGCGTTAGCCCCTGAACGATATACTTTTGAGCGAATGCAAAAATCAGCATAGCAGGTAGAAGAGCTATCATCACACCTGCTGCCATCGCACCCCAGTCTATATCAGCCTTACCCACGAATGAGTTCAGCCCGACTGGGATTGTCTTCTTAGACTCGCTGTTCAAGAGCATGATAGCGAGAAACAGTTCATTCCAGCAGTTTACAAAGGCAAAACAAAAGGTTGCTGCGAGACCTGGCGCAGTAACTGGAAAGACTACCTTGAAGAGCATCTGTAGCTTTTTGCAACCATCTATCAAAGCAGCTTCCTCGATGCTCTCAGGTATCCTTTCGAAAAATCCTTTCATCATTATCGAAGAAAAAGGTACCATTATGCCTGTGTAAAGAAAGATAAGAACAAACAGACTGTCTGTGAAACCTATTGGGGCAAACATGACATATATGGATGACATCAAGATAAAACCAGGGATTATCTGAGTCATAAAAAGAAGGAAGAACAAAACCCTGTTCGCCGAGAATTGTTTTCTTGCTAGTACGTATCCACTGAAGGACGCAACGATCAAGGCAGCCAAGGAAGAAAACAATGAAACAAAGATGCTGTTCAAGGTGTACCTTGTGAAGTTCAAAGATCTTAAAAGATACCTATAGTTTTCAAAGGTTATCTCTTTTGGCCAATAAGTAATTGGATATGTATACATTTCTGTTTGTCCTTTCAGCGATGTAACTAAGGTCCAGTAAAGTGGAAAGAGTGCACATATCAGAAAAACACCTAAAGCCAAGACTCTGAGAATTAGTAAGAGTCTTTTCATCAAAAACCACCCTCAGTTTTGCTGAATCTCAGATAGAAATAGGCGTAAGTTACGAGGATTAGCATAATAACAACACCGATCGCAGAAGCCACTCCATAGTTGTACTCGTTGTATACTTTGCTTATTAGCAGTGTGGAAAGTATATGTGAACTTCCAGCAGGACCACCGTTGGTCATAGAGAAAATAATATCTGGAAAATTTACGATCCAGATGAATCTTATCAATGTTGTGTTTATTATTACAGGTTTTACATAGGGAATGGTTATTCTTACAAATTGCTTGAATGCATTGGCTCCATCTATTTTTGCTGCTTCATACAGTTCTTGTGGCACAGATTGAAGAGCAGCAAGGAGCATGATGGCAAAGAAAGGTATGCCATACCATATATTTGCAACTATGGCTGAATACAATGCATAATGAGGATCTGAAAGGAAGGCTATTTTTTCTTTTATAATACCAATTTTCAAAAGCAAATCGTTTATAACACCTGCAGAACCGTGAAACATCCAACGCCATTGAAGACCTATCACGAAACCTGAAACAGCCCATGGGTAGAAGACGAGTGCCGTATAAATACCTCTACCCTTGAAGGGTTTTCTAAGCAGTAAAGCCAAGGAGAAACCAAGTACAAACTGCAAGGACAAAGAAACTAAGACCCACTTTGCAGTATTCTTAAGAGCTTGAGCAAAGATTGGATCGCAGAAAGCATCTGCGAAATTCTTAAAACCAATGAATTTCTTTGTCAGATAGTACATGTTGTAGTCCTGAAAAGCCATGAAGATCGATCTAATAGCTGTCAGAAAGGTGACGACGCTTATAAAAAGAAAGCTTGGCAAGATCATGAAAAGAATGAATTTTCTATCCTTAACCATGAGATAGTTCTCTCCTCAGATGTGGGGGCTATTTGCCCCCACTTGGATTACTTTATACCATACTCCTTTTTCCAAAATTCTGCCCATTCTTTTACTGCCTGATTCAAATCCTTCTTTCCTAGAATGATATTTTGAATATCATTTTTGTGTTTTTCCGCATAAGCCGGGAACCCTGCCATGTGTACTGGTCTTTCGTAGAAGACGTACTTGCCAGCATTTGTGAGCTCTTCATACCATGCAAGATATGGCCCAGTTGAATAATATGGATCTGCAAAAGCAGATTTGCAATTTGGAATAGTGCCGTTGAGCTGAGAGAATCTTGCATTCACCTCAGGTGAAGATAAGAATTTCACAAGTTCCCAAGCTTCGTCTTTGTATTTTGAATATGATGCTATACCCCAACCCGCATTGCCATAATCCAGATAGACCTTCCCGTGAGGACCAACCGGCATAGGTGCAACACCATACAGATTGGGATCACCGAGTCTTCGTTCGACTATCGGAACTGTATCGGGGTCTTGAATCAAGAATGGAGTCATTCCTGAGACGAATCCGTTCACTTGTTCTGCCCAACCCCAGTTCAGGGAATCTTTGGGAGAACAATCGTTATAGAGCTTTATCCACATCTTTAGACCTTCTATTGCACCGGGTGTGTTGTGGTACGGCACACCATCCGTTGTCAAATAACCCCTGTCAGGCCTTGGATCGATATTAGGTACATAGGACATTATCACTATCTCTGAGAAAGAATGTTCACTTGGTCCTCCCCTGAATGCAAAACCATACTTTCCTTCCGCTGGAACGGTTAGCTTCTTGGCATATTCATACAGTTCTTGCATCGTCTTGGGAACTGGTATGTTGTTCTTTTCGAGGATATCCTTTCTGTAGAATAAAGCTTTGATAAAGAAACCATATGGTATGTAGAAAGTCTTTCCTTGAACTTTCGTTGCGGCGGCTTTTGTGAGATCAAGAAGATCATTCCAACCATCCCACTGTTTAACGTATTCTGTAAGATCGAGCAAGTTTTTGTTGTTTACATGAATCGCAAGGAAATTGTCACGCACCTCAAAGACATCAACCTTCTGTTTAGTATTGAGCATCATAATGAGTTTCTGATCAGAGCTTTCATATGGTGGAGAGATAAGTTCAACTTTAATGCCAGGGTGTTTTGCTTCAAATTCGTCAAGAAGTTGCCTCAAGAGTTCTGTACGGGCAGGACTTGTAATTGTTTCAACCATTGTAAGAGTGATCGCTCCAAAAGTTGTCGCAACAAAAAAGACCGCCAAAAGTACATAGAACAACCTCCTCATTTTCTCACCTCCGTGTAGTGGTATTATGATCATACCATAGTATCATAACGAAAGTCAAAACTCTTAGATGAGAACTGTCAAGGTTTTGAGATCAGGAAAGTGTCAAATTGCTGTTGGGTAACAGTTGGCTCATTTTTGGTAAATCGAAATTGACAAGAGCAGAAGGACATGAAGATGGGTATGTACAATACGAGATTGTCAGAGAAGTAGGTGAGAGACATGGTTATTACAGAGGTATAGACAGTCAAGAATTCAATATGGTTTCTGATTATTACACCTTAACTAACTACAATCATTTGAGAATGACTCTTGAAATTGCAAGAACAGTTGAAAAAATCTGTCCTGATGCATGGTTTTTGCAAACGGCTAACCCTGTTCTTGAGATCACGCAGTTGGTAAAGGATCTAACTAAAGTGAAAATAATAGGTTTTTGTCATGGTTACGCACATGTCTTCAACGTAGCCAAAACAATAGGTATAGAGCCGGATAGGTTAGAATGGCAAGTAGCTGGCGTAAACCACGCAATATGGTTGAATAACTTTGAATACGATGGCAAGGATGGATATAAGATACTTGAAAAATGGATCGAAAAAAGTTCAGATAAATGGGAGCCAAAAGATCCTTGGGATACCGATCTTTCACCAGCTGCTTTGGACATGTATAGATTTTATGGGATGTTGCCCGTGGGTGATACCACAAGGTGCGGAACTTGGAAGTACCATTATAATCTTGCGACTAAGAAGAAATGGTATGGAAAATTCGGTGGTATAGACAATGAAATAGAAAGGCCAAGATTTTACCAGCAGTTGAGAAGAACCAGAAAAGAACTTTTAGAACTTGCAAAAAGACTGAAGGAAGATCCATCGATAATGCTGACACAGATTATGCCCACCGTTTTTACGAGAAGTCCTCAAAGCAAAGAACAACATATTCCTTTCATTAACGCTGTAGTTAACGACGAAAAAACACGTCTTGTGCTGAACGTAGAAAACAATGGAATTATCAAAGATATACCCAACGACGTCGTAATAGAGGTGCCCGTGACGGTAGATAAGAACGGGATACACCCAGAGGAGATAGAACCGGATCTAGACGAAAGGATTAAACATATGTATTTGATGCCAAGAATTCTAAAGATGAAGTGGGCTCTTGAGGCATTCAAAACAGCGGATTTAATCGTCTTGAAGGAAATCCTTGTGAGATATCCAAGGACGAAATCATTAAGACAAGTTCAAGAAGTACTAAGAGACATCTTGGATCTGCCATCAACAAAGAAATGAAAGATTATTATCTGAAAAACTAAGCGCTTTCTCTCACAATAAGTTCCACATCCAATACGATTTGTTTGGGTTTATCGCGTTTTTCCGAAAGTCTTTCCTGTAAGAGCTCAAAGGCGATTATACCTTCCTGAAATTTATCGATCTTCACAGTAGTGATAGTTGGATGCACAAAGGATGCGTAAGATATGTCGTCATAACCAACGATTGATACATCTTCTGGAACGGTCTTACCAAGTGTTCTCAGGGCTTTCAATGCCGCTATCGCAAAGACATCGTTAAAGCAGAATATGGCATCATAGTCAAAATCTTTCAGTTCAGCGATTTTGTTGAAGCAAGATTCGTAGCCTTCTTCGATTTCAACCATGTGATATGGTTCTAAACCGTATTCTTTCATCGCTTTTACATAACCTTGATACCTCATTTTGGCCACTGATTTATACATGTAGGCATTGATCATCAAAATCTTTTTCCTACCTTTGTCCAAAAGGTGTTTTGTCGCGAGATAACCGCCTTTGAAATCATCTGAATAGACTTCATCAAGTTGTGAGTTATCAAAGTGAACACCTAATATTACAAAGGGATAGTTCATACCTATTAGAAAGTTGATATCGTCATTGTCAAACTGCGTGGGAGAGATAATAATGCCGTCAACTCTTTTCTCAATGAGCGTTTTGACAGCTTTTATTTCATTTATATAATCTCTCTCTGTGTTCATCAGAATTATTTGATATCCATACTTTCTCGCGCAGTATTCTATACCTTTGAAGACCTCTGCATAGAAAGGATTTGAGCTGTCCTCAAAAACAACACCTATGGTTTTTGTCATCCCATTCTTGAGAGAGAGAGCGTTTAGATCTTTTATATATCCAAGTTCCTTTGCGGCTTGTAATACTTTTTGTTTTGTTTGAGGATTTATATCTGGTTTGTTATTCAGAGCTCTTGATACTGTATTTATGGAAACCCCAGCCTTAATTGCGATGTCTCTTATTGTAACGAATTTTTTCAAAGTTTAGACCTCCTTTTTGATGCACCTTTCACAAACCTTTGAAAACCATTTTACCCTTTCACACTACCCAGGGTCAAACCTTCAATGAAATATTTCTGAAAGATCAGAAAGACTGTAACGGGGATGATAGCTGCCAAGAGTGCACCAGCAGCTATAACGTTCCAGCTCGAGATCCACTGACCCTGAAGGGCTGTGAGACCTATGGTGACGGTTTTTTTGGCATCGCTTTGAAGTAATATCAACGACCACAGATAGTCATTCCATATCCAAGTGAATTCCAAGATTGACAAAGCGGCCACAGCAGGTTTCAAGAGCGGCATTATTATTCTCGAGTAGATAGTAAATGCCTTTGCCCCATCTATCTTTGCTGCTTCAAAAAGGCTCGTCGGTATAGTTACCATGAAATTGCGCATAAAAAAGGTGCAAAAACCTATTTGAAAAGCAATGTGAAAGAGTATTACACCAAAAAGTGAGTCATATAAACCTGTCACAACGGAAAATCTATAGACAGGTATCAAAAGCATTTGAAAAGGGATGAGCATCCCGGCGACAAAGATGATCAAAATTGTCGTTCGCAATTTGAATCTGTACCAAGCCAATGCAAAGGCTCCAAGACTCGACAGAAAAATGGTAACTGCTACTGAGATAGAAGTTACCAAAAATGTGTTCAAGAAATATCTTTGCATCTTTCCTTCAATCCAAGCTGTTTTGAAATTTTCAACCGTCCAAGTTCTTGGAACAGACCAGAAATTTCTGAGCATGAATATTTCATCCATGGTTTTGAAAGCTGTGAAAAATGCCACTATCAATGGTATCATCCATACGATAACTATCAGTGTCGAGAGTGTATAGAATAAGACCATTTTTGGTAGTTTTTTCACTCTCTTTCCTCCTTTTTCAGGACGTTAAGCAGATACATTATGATGAAGCCAAGGGTAATGCCAAACTGCACTACTGCGATGGAGGCTCCATAACCCATTCTATAGTTGTGAAAGGCTTGGACATACATGTAATTTGCCATGACACTTGAAGAATAGAAAGGTCCGCCACGGGTCATGACAAAAACTATGTCGAAAGCTCTCAGTGAATCGATGATGTTAACGGTTATAGCGATCACTACTGCAGGCCTGAGTGCCGGCAAAATGACATACCAAAATCTTTGCGTAGCGTTTGCACCATCGACTATAGCAGCTTCAACCAATTCTCTCGAAACATTTTTGAGCCCAGCAAGAAAAAGGATCATAACATAGGGTATCTGCCTCCACAAGGCTGCTGCTATAAGCGAATAAGTCACGATCTTTGGATCGCTCAGCCAAGGTTTTGCAAGTTGTTCCAAACCAATCGATCTGAGAAAGGTATTGACAATGCCACCTGTTGGTTCAAGAACCCATGACCAAATCTGACCAATGACTACAAAGGAAAGCGCCATTGGTAGATAAACCAGAGACTTGAAGATCTTGTGACCAGGAAATTTCTGATCCATCAACATGGCAAAGATCAAACCTAAGGGGATGGAAAGAAGCACAAAACAGACCATCCATTTGATGTTGTTGAGCAAAGATAGACCGAAATAGTTATCCGTGATCAGTCTTTGGAAATTCTCTAAACCCACAAATTTCATTTTTGTCATACCGTCCCATTTGGTAAAACTTACGATGAAAGTCTGGAAAATAGGATAGATAACCCAGATTGAATACATACAAAGCGGAGCTGCAAGGAAAAGATAAGGTGTTAGTTTATTTTTTTTCATAATGTTTTTTCCTCCAAAGATTGAATCCTGTGGGCAATCGCCCACAGGAAGAAGTTACTTTGAGTAAATTCTCTTTCTTTCTTGTTCCAATCGATCAAGAATGGAGCTGATCTTTCCAGGATTTTGCATGAACTCTATGAATGCATTCATACCAACCTCTGCCATTTCTGGATTGGTATCTCTATCGTAGAACTGAGCGACACCAGAAGAAGCAACTATCATCTCAAGACCTTTCTTTGCATGGTCATCTGGTGGGGTCACTTCGACATTTGCGGCGAGTCTACCCAAATCTTTAGCGAACTTTTCTTGAGCTTCTTTCGACGCTATGAATTTGAGAAACACGACTGCTCCCTTCTTGTTTGGTGCGTTGGCTGGTATCATGAATCCATCAATGGGTGTTTCTTCATAGAGTGGAACGGAGGAGTCAATTATGGGGAATCTGAAGAAATCAAGATCATCTTTCACTTCGGTAGGAGCTACATCCTTTATGAATTGGCCCATGTAGTACATTCCAGCTTGACCACGGAATAAGAAAGTTGCACCTTCCTGCCATTCATAGGCGGCATGGTTAGGC
>JBKBIU010000327.1:0-1797 GCA_046294065.1 Pseudothermotoga sp. | reverse complement strand
ATCTGTGCAAGGTCGCGAGCATTTTGTAAGGGTCAAACTGAAGTTTGAAAAGGGAGATGTCTTGGCAGAACCTCTTTTCAGTGAGACCGCCCATCTTTCAAACATATCTGCCGCAGACGGAGTTGTGAGGGTTCCTTCGCAAGTTGAAGGAATCTATGCGGGTCAGCTTGCTGAGTTTTACAGATTCTGAAAGGATGAGCGCTATGTTCAATCAGATATTCATAGTTGCAATCTTTTGCTTTACTTACTACTTTATATTCAGTAACAAGTTCAAAACCTCTGTCATGGTCTTTTTAATGGGTTTGTTTGTGAGCTTCACAAGGATTGTAGACAGTATGACCCTCGAGAATATCCCAAGGTTTATTGACTTCAACACGATTGGTTTGCTTGCAGGAATGATGATAATTGTCGGTCTTCTGAAGGCAGCTGGTTTTTTTCAGTTCGTCGCGATAATGGCTGTAAAGTGGGGAAGTGGAAACATAAAAAGAACCTTATCTATAATTGCCATGGCTGTCGCGTTGCTTTCGGCTTTTTTAGATAATGTGACGACCGTTTTGATATTTGCCCCTATACTGTTTTTTATATCAGATACCGTTGGTATCGACGCAACTTATTTGATAGTCACTGCGATCGTTGCTTCAAACATTGGTGGAGCTGCTACAATGATCGGCGACCCTCCCAACATAATAATTGGTTCAGCAAGCAAGCTAAGTTTCACCAGTTTTATCATTCATCTTGCACCTATATGCTTACTCATTCTCATACTGTTAGTATTGTTGTGGTTTAGGAAGGTCCCTGCCGACAAAAACATGGAAGATAAATTGAAACAGCTGGCGGCAACAGACCCCAAAACAGCCATTATTGATAGAAAAAAAGCAATAGCACTCTTGTGTGTTTTCATTGCAGTGATAACTGGTTTTGCGCTTCACAAAATTCTCAATTACGAAATGGCGTTGATAGCTATGGCGGGCGCCACGGTATCCCTTTTCATCTTTGGAAAGTCATTCGAAGAAGTTGCTAAAGAAATAGAATGGGATACCTTGCTTTTCTTGATAGGTTTGTTTATGATAACTTATGCCATGAGAGAGGTCGGAGTCATAGGGTATATAACAAAGGTTGTAGCTGGTATTGAGTCGCCATATTTTATTCTCACGATTCTAGTATGGCTTTCCGGTCTTGGTTCCATGTTCCTCAGTG
This sequence comes from Pseudothermotoga sp., assembly GCA_046294065.1. Lineage (GTDB taxonomy): Bacteria > Thermotogota > Thermotogae > Thermotogales > DSM-5069 > Pseudothermotoga_B. Next base: position 600 of record JBKBIU010000327.1, on the reverse strand, counting down.
CAGTTCCTACTACTACTGTAATGGTGCCCGTTGTTCAATCTTTGGCTCACACGGCCGTTGGCTCAACTGCATGGTGGGCACTTTCCTTAGGTGCGTCCTTTGGTGCAAATGGCACAGCGATTGGAGCCGCTGTAAATATTGTGGGTTTGTCATTACTCAAGAAATACAGCAACAAAGTTGTTAGTTTCAAGGACTTCGCTAAGAGAACGATGCCAGCGACTGTGTTGATGCTCTCTTTGATAAACCTATACATGATCTTGATGTATAAAATGAGTTGGTGAGACAGTGCAGGAGATAGTCAGAGACTTTTCGGATTATCTTTCACATATAAGAAGATTATCTGATCACACTGTCACGGCCTATGTGGGCGACATAAGGCAATTCATCGATTTTCTTGCAAAGAAAGGACTGGACCTGAAAAGTCTCACGAGAGATGCCGTCGAGGAATACATCAAGATTCTTTCAAAATCTGCTGACAGAAAGTTGGCTTCAAGTTCCTTAGCTCGAAAAATCTGTTCTGTGAGAAGTTTTTTTAACTACCTCGTCATAAGGGGTCTGTGCAATACAAACCCATGGCAAGGTATAAGAACCCCAAAGACC
>JBKBIU010000326.1:0-1803 GCA_046294065.1 Pseudothermotoga sp. | reverse complement strand
TTGAGAAATTCAAAAAAATCTTTATCAACCATTCTTTTAGAGAAATTCTCAAATTCCCTTTGAGACCAATTTAGCACGTGCTTATAACAAGCAAGGTAAAGAGTCTCTTTGTTCTTAAAATAATGAAACAAAAGACCTTTGGCTGCCCCTGCCTTCTGAGTAATCTTATTTGTCGAAGCTGCTTGATAACCTTTCTGTGCAAATTCCTCTATCGCCGCTTCAAGAATTCTGAAGGTTACAGTTTTTCCAGCGGCGTTTTGCTCAGACATAAATATCCTTCCTTGAATAAACCGTGAAAGAAATGAGTGTTGTAGCGCCGTTTAGTAATAAATATAAAATCAGGAAAATAGGTTCCATACTGCCGTTCTTTACAATCCTAACACCATCTGAATAGTAAAACGGCGTGAAATAACTCAAAAACCTTGCTTGTTCACTGAGTTTGCTGATCATTGATAGGACGTACAGAACAAAGACGCTACCCATGGCAAAAGAGATAGAATTCTCTTGTCTCTTGAGACAAATGGTTATGCAAAGAACAAGATTTGCTATGCTCATGTGCAGAATGAGTTGGGAGAGCCAGAAAACCCAAAATTTCCCATGATCAGAACCACCAGATCCGAAATATTCCATGACTAGGAGGGAAAAAAGGCACAACATGGCGTCCAAGATGAGTATAGACGATACTAGCATAAGAAGTTTCTGCCACAAAATTTTGCTCCTTTTGACTGGCTTTGAAAGGAGAAACTCTGCAGTCTTCTCGCTTTCTTCTTTTGAAATCATGTTCAAGGCAAGTAATGAGGCAAAGACGCTACCTACCAAGGTTACAAAGATAGAGGAAACGGTGGCAAGATAATTCAAAAGGTTTGTAAAGTCGAAATTTTCAAGCCCGAATATTCTCAAAAAAGCCCTCGGCATCATTTTCATTAGTCTGGAAAGCAGCTCGGCATCCTTTGCCATGGAAGGATAAAAAGCTGCATACATAAGAAGTAATACAATCAATATTGCAGTCCAAATCATGACAGATTTAATATTTCTTTTCATCTCCCACAGATAAACATTCATATTCATACCTCCTTATAAAAGGACATGAATAAGTCTTCAATCGATGGGTCTTCTATCCAGATATTTTCTATTTGAATTCTCGATAGCTCCTTCATCAATTCATCTATCTCTCCCATGTATTCAAATTTGATAACTGAATCTTCAGCAGTAACATTCACAGCATTTGTAATTCTCTCTATCTTATCTTTCTGCGGTGTTTGAACTCTAACCAGCTTGTAGTTCTTTTTTCTCCATGATTCTATGCTTTCGATTTTGATTATTTTCCCATCTTTGATCATGGCAAATCTGTCGCAAAGTCGTTGCACTTCAGTCAGGATATGGGAGGAAAAGAATACGGTCACACCTTGAGACTTAAGTTCTTTAAAGAGTTCGAAGAGTCTGTTTTGCATTATAGGATCTAGACCATTCGTTGGCTCATCGCATATAATTACCTTGGGCCTGTGTAAGAGTGCCTGAACTATGGCCACTTTCTTCTTGTTACCTGTCGATAACTCACGGAACCTTTTCTTCCTGTCCAATTCGAATCTTTTGCAAAGTTCATCCATATACCTTGGGTCTACACAATCGTAAAAGCTTGCGGAATAGCTTAAGAGTTCTTCAACTGTAGTGTTCAAATAGTAATTCACTTCCCCTGGGACATATCCTACTTGGGATCTTATTTCGAAACCGTCTGTGATGCAATCTTTACCAAGAATTCTCGCAAAACCGGAATCAGGAAAAATTAAACCTAAAAATATTCTT
>JBKBIU010000325.1:0-1807 GCA_046294065.1 Pseudothermotoga sp. | reverse complement strand
ACAATCGCACCAGATCAACTGATAAAAGATATCAAAGAATACCTTGAAAATTAACTCTTAATCAAAGTTCCTTCTTTGAAAACCATTGTGATATTGTTTCTCTCACTGAGTACTCTTATATTCTCCAATGGATTCTCTTTAACAACGATTAGATCGGCTAATTTGCCTGGGTCAATGGTTCCTGTCGTGTTCGATAATCCCACGGCTTCAGCAGCATTCTTGGTTGCAGCAATTATTGCCTCCATGGGAGTCATTCCGATTTTCTCCACCATAAGTGTTATTTCCAGTGCGTTGTCTCCATGCTTGAAGGCTTTCACTCCACCAAGAAAGTCAGTACCAGTTGCAAGTTTTACTCCATGCCTGTAAGCTAATCTTATGTTTTCTATATGTGCTTTATAAACTTGCTCGGACTTTTTCAAGCCCCATTCAGGTATACCAATCTCCTTACCATAGATCATAATATGTTCAACAATTGAAAGCGTTGGTATCACTATAGCATCTTTCTGTCTGGCTAACCTGCAACATTCTTCATCTATGAAAATGCCATGGGCGATTACCTTAACACCGGCCAAGAGTGCGTTTCTTATCCCTTCGGTTCCCTGTGCATGTGCATGAACAAATCTTTTAGCATGCTGAGCTTCTTGAACTATCGCCTTCAATTCTTCTATAGTGAACTGTGTATATTCAGGTCTATCTCTTTCAGACAAAACACCGCCTGTCGCAGAAACCTTTATAAAATCAGCTCCACATCTGAGTGCATAACGTGCAGCCTTTTGACATTCCTCTACGCCATCACATATCAATGAGCCCAAGGGTGTTCTAAATTTTGATTCTCTAGGATCGACGTAATCGATTGGTAGGTAATGTTCATCACCATGACCAAAAGTTTGAGAAAGTGTATAACCTGCCGCCGATATCCTTGGTCCAACAATCGTTCCTTCCTCAACTGCCTTCTTGATACCGACCGCGATCGCTCCGCCCGCGTCTCCTATAGTTGTGAAACCTGCGTTTGCCAGTGCTCTCAAATCTTGAACAACCCTTGCAACAAGAACTTCGTATGGTACCAGTAAAGATTCTTTTACCATATCACCCGATCTAAAACCAGTGAGGTGTAAATGAGCATCGATCAAACCCGGTAAGAGATAGGCTCCCGCTAAATCGACGATCTCAGAGCCTTTAGGAATGTGCACGGAGTTTCCAATCTTTTGAATGTACTTACCTTCAATCAATACTGTTCCATCAAAAGGTTCTTTGCCTGTACCATCTAAGATCTTCGCGTTGGTTAGAGCAACAATATCAGACATTCAAACACCCCCGTTTAAGTAAGTTTTATGTATCATAAAACATCTAATTCCCCTTGTCAATAGCAACAGGGTTATCACATTTTTTCTTGCTTTTGTGTAACTTTTCGTTTAAATACAGATATGGTAGGATTTCTACGGAGGTGGTGGTGTGGATCGCCCAAGGATCAGACTCGACAAAAAGCTGGTCGATTACGCGAGAGAATTGGCAAAAGAAATTACCGATCAAGTGCAGGAAATGATCGATCAGCACTCCACAGTCTCTGTGGAAAGAACTGTACTTAGACTCTTTGGAGTTGACGGAGTAACAGATGATCAAATACCACTGGTAAACGTTGTTGTAGACAAGATAAAGGAATGGGAAATGCTCCAAGATGGTGTTGCAAAGCCGATAGTCAACGCAATGATTGTACTCGATAAAAATGCACAAGAGATCGCAGAAGCTGTCGTCGATGGTTTAGATCTCAGATCTTTACCTCGTGTTTCAGATGACAAACTCAATCTGA
>JBKBIU010000324.1:0-1820 GCA_046294065.1 Pseudothermotoga sp. | reverse complement strand
GCTGTATTGATTCCTATCACCTGGCCATGGATGTTCAAAAGGGGACCACCACTGTTTCCTGGGTTTATGGCTGCGTCGGTTTGAATGAGGTTGGTGTAATAACCCGACCCATCTGGTTTTGAAATCCTTCTTCCAGTAGCACTGACTACACCGATAGTTACCGTGTGTTGAAAACCTAAAGGATTTCCAATCGCTATAGCCCATTCACCTATCCTCAACTTGTCTGAGTCACCAAATTCCAACACCGGAAGATCTCTGTCTGGTTTGATCTTTAAAACGGCGATATCCAGTTCACTGTCTCCGCCTACGTACTCTGCCTTGTAGGTCGTACCATCGAGCAGTGTAACGGTTATATCCTTTGACCCGCTAACCACATGTTCATTCGTCAGTATGTACCCTTGGTTGTCAAAAACAAAACCTGAACCAAGGCTCGTAGTCTGCTGTGTTCCACCGAAGGGATTGTAACCGAACCAGCGTTTGAAAAACTCTTCCATGAATGGATCGAAGTATGGCGATGTCGTGTACTTGACTGCCTCTACTTTGACTACGGCGGGTGCACACGCCTCTACTACGGCGACAACGGGACTCTGATAATCGGGATTCACATAACCAAAGATAATTGTACTCCCAATCAATACAAGTACAACTAATGAAAGTTTTTTCATCTGTGACACCTCCTGTCAAGACTGTCTTCAATCCATTCGACTATTTTATTGTTGCACTCGTTCATTAGAAAACAATTAAAAAACTCTTGCACAAACCTTTTCACATCATTCGAATTATTGAGTTTCATAAACCTTTCTCTGAATTCTCTTGCGCCCTTCATTCCATGGGTGTATCCTGCAATGTATTGACGCATCTTATGAATAGAGCTTTCACCCTCTTCCTCAATTTGCATCTTCAAATGTTTTAGAAACATATCTTTGATCTCTTCAACTGAAGGTGTTCTCTTTTGAAAAAATTCTGCAAAGATCCAAGGCTTTCTCAGGGCACCACGGGCGATTAAAACTGCACTTGCACCAGATACTTCAATGGCTCTTTTTATATCTGTCGTTTCATAGATGTCACCACTTATGGCAGCTGGTATCCCGTACTGTGAAAGCTTCAAATCCCACGACGCTTTGTCACCATATTGTTGAACAACGGTCCTGCCGTGCACCTCTATTCCATCGGCGCCAGCTTTTATGCAACTTTGGATTATCTGATCCAAATTATTGTGATCAAACCCGATTCTTATTTTGACTGTCACTGGTTTTTCTGCAGATGATTTCACAGATTTTATGATCTCTTCAAGCCTATCAAGGTCTCTGAGCAAGGCACCACCAGAATTTTTTTTGATAACCTTTTTCACAGGACAGGCTGCATTTATGTCTATCCAGGATGCGTAAGGCTCAACGACCTTTGCAGCCCTCGCGACTGTTTTTGGATCACTCCCAAAAAGTTGAACCGCAACATGTGATTCATTTTTTGGTAGCATTTTCTCCACTATTGTGAAGTTTCTGAGTACACTTTCTGCACTTATCATCTCTGTGAATGAAAACTGTGCACCCCATAGGGTACATACAGTTCTAAAAGGCTTGTTCGTAACACCTGCCATGGGTGCCAAACCAACTGTGCCTGGGTATTCAAAGTGAGTAATACTCAATCACCTGCTCTTCTATCTGTGGATGAACCATACCTTTGATTGATCTTTTTTCTCTGATTCTTTTTCTCACTTCGCTTGAGGAAATTTGTATCAAAGGTGCTTCAAGAAAGACGATTTCATCATATAATGCCTTCAATATCTTCTTTGCATGCTCTTGAAAAGGTTTGTTGCAATA
>JBKBIU010000045.1:0-8983 GCA_046294065.1 Pseudothermotoga sp. | reverse complement strand
AACATCTCTATCTGATAGGTGGTGGTCAAATGGAATCCGTCAAGTTGCTGGCGGAGTTTCCTGTTGTAAGATTTCTTGACCTTGTCAACGAAATCTTCAGTGATTACCCAATACCGATCAAATGGGATACTCTGAGTTTCAATCTCGACGCTCGAGAGAACTCCGTTTCCTTTGCCAATTCTTTCGTGTTTCTCAAGAATGACAAACCAGTTGGATTCATCGTGTGCTGCTTAAGAAAAAACAAAGGAAGAATCGATTCAATGGGGGTTATAAAGGAAGAGCGGGGCAGTGGTCTTGCCTACAGAATATTGGAACATGCTCTTGAAGCACTCAGGTGGAAGAAAGCCGAGACCGTGGTATTAGAAGTTCTCGAAACTGAGGCGAGGGCAATTCGATTTTATGAAAAAAACGGTTTCAGGACCAGTAGAAGACTTTTTTCTTTAATAAAGGAAAATCCGACACCCGTTAAAAAAGTTACTTTTTTCAAAGCCGACCCAAGATGGATACACCAGTCCGCTGTTGAAGCAGTGATTAATCTCTCAAGGCACCCCAACTGGCAACGTGAACCGGCAACTTTGCTGCTGGCTAGCAGCAGGTACAAAATGGCAAGGACAAATTTGCCGAAAGATCAAGGATATGTCGTTTGGGGTTCTACTCAGGCAAATGCATTCATTGTTGATTGTGCACCAACGAGGAACAAAGAATCGTACATTTCATTACTTGGAGAAGCTGTCGACTACGTATGTGATGTTGAAAACAAGAATATATGTTCAATTGCAAATGTTCCCGAGGATGATCCATTGTACAAAGCTGCTATTGAAAATGGGTTTGAAAAGGTCTTGACACAACTTGAGATGGTTCTACACCTTTATTAGGAGGTTGATGAATTTGTTAGTGCTCTTTTTGAACAGAACTAACGACAAATGGTTGACGAAAATAGAAGAACTGAAGAACCGTTATGAAAATGTTCGTTTTGAAGGTTATTTTTCAAATTCTTCACCTCGTTCGCTCATAAAAGATGCCGATGTCATTGTCGCGGCAAGACTTTCTAAAGAAGAAATTGAATCTTCAAATCTCAAGCTCATAATTGTGCCCATGGCAGGCGTGAACGCACTCGATTGGGAGACAATAAGGAAAAGAAGAATAATGGTTAGTAACTGTCATGCCAACGCATCTGTTGTTGCCGAAAGAGCTTTGGCTTTAGCACTGGCACTCCTTGGAAGAATTGTTGAATTCGATCACGATCTTCGACATGGAATTTGGCATGGCTATTCAGTTGGCTCACCTGAGGAAGATCACTGGTACTCACTCAGAAACAGAACGGTTTGCATCGTAGGAATGGGGCACATAGGTGAGGAACTTTCCAAACTGCTTCAGCCTTTCAACTGTGAAATCATAGGTGTCAAAAGATCCGGTCCCAAAGAGCATTCAAAGATAACCTCAGACTTAGATTGGGCAATTCAAATTAGCGATGTCATCTTTTTAACCCTTCCTTTGACCAAAGAAACTAAGAACCTCTTTGACGCTCAGAGACTGCGCAGAATGAAAGGAAAGTACCTAATAAATGTATCTAGAGGAGAAATAATCGATGAAAAAGCATTTTTTGAAGCTATCAGAGACAGAATTCTTGCAGGTGCTGCTGTAGACACTTGGTATACCTATCCCAAGAACGCGGATGAAGTCACGCTACCGAGTCGATACCCATTCAACACACTTGAAAACGTTGTCCTTTCACCCCACGTTGGTGGCTATACAGAACAAGGAAGTATTGGACTCATGGACGAAACATTTAATATATTAGAAAAGTTTTTAAAAACCGGTGAAATAATCAACCTTGTCGATCCTGAACAAGAATATTGAAATATAATCTAAACAGGTGAATTGAAGTGAATAATACCCTTTGGCGGAAAATTGGAATATACATCTTTGGTATAGTGGTTCTATCAATTGATGGTGCTTATTTTGATTTGTTTTCTTTGCTCATACCTTATCTTGCTGTTGAGTACCTCAAATTCTCAGGAACTGTAAGCATTTTGAGAGTTATGTCTGTTTTAATAATTCATTCTGCACTGTGCTTTGGCAGCATCAACTTTGTGCACCTGTTGATTTTTGCAGCCTATGTCGTTTTTGTTGTAACAAGGGAGTATTTTCTAAAGCCATTTTTTCCTTTTTTACTCTACAATATAACTGTTTCCGCTCTACTGATTGTTGAAGGTTCTTTCTGGGTTATGTCAGTGATTGTGATGATTTTGTCGCTCTTAACTTGGAGGATCAAAATTGAAGAGGCTTAAAGTGGTTGTTTATATCATGATGACAGTTCCTTTCTGTGTTCTGTTGATCAGAGCATTCATTCTTCAAGTTGTTCAGCACAAGTCACATCTTGATTATGTGGAATCACTGAAAGTGTATGTAAGAAAAATCGATGCGCCTCGAGGCAGAATATTGACAAGAGACGGTGTAGTACTCGCTTGGGATGAAGAAATCCTTGTGGCAAGATCGACGGGTTCTATGGATGTTGAAAAGGTTGGTGACATACTGGGCCAAGAAAGAAAGTTGAAGTTGATACTGGGTGAAGAGGTGCAAGTCACTGAGGCTGAGGCAATAAGACTTGAAAGATCAGGAGTTCTCGTTTTTAGAAGATACACGAGACGTTATAGTAATTTGGCGCCACATGTTGTTGGATATATTTCTGCCGATAGAAATGGAGTCTCAGGAATAGAGAAACAATACAACTCATATTTAAAAGGTCAAGACGGTTATGAACTGGTAAGTATTTCGGTAACAGGTGGAATTACTGGGAGGTTCCTACAAGCAGTACCGATCGCGGGCAACGATGTTGTATTAACGATAGACTCAAAACTCCAAGACTATGTTCAGAAGCTTCTGAGCAGTTCCAATCATGCCGGTACTATCATTGTTCAGTCAGCAGGGGAAGGTTCGATCCTCGCTATGGCTTCTTATCCAAGTTTTGATCCAAATATCTTTCTCAACATCGATAAAAGACAATGGATGGAGATTTCAAACGATCCCAAAAGTCCCCTTCTGAACAGAGCCATTGGTGCAACCTATCCACCTGGGTCTATTCTGAAACCACTCTATGCTATTGCATACCTTGAAGGAGAACCCGACCTGAAAAGAACCATCGATTGTAAAGGCTACTTCGAGTACATTGGAAGTTCTGGTCGACCTTTGGGATTGTACCGAGATTGGTATGTATCTGGTCACGGTGTAACTGACTTGAAGAAAGCCCTTAAGGTCTCGTGTAATGTGTTTTTCTACAATCTGGCCTTAGAACTCGGCATTGAGAGAATGAAGCAGTACGCGAATTTTTTCATGATCGACCAATCGACTGGGATAGATCTACCAGGCGAGCGTAAGGGACTATATCCAGATCCAAGCTGGAAATACAATGTCTACAAAGAGTCGTGGTATCCAGGTGACACGATACTCTGTGGAATAGGCCAAAGTTTCATCAGCCTCACTCCCATAGAAGTTCTAACTTTCTTCAACGCTATTGCAAACGATGCAACTTGTTATACTCCTCATCTTTTAGACCACGTCAAAAACCAACAAGGCAGAAAAATCTTCGAATATGAGAAAAAGATCCTGTACAAGATCCTTTTGAAACAAAGTACCCTCAGCTTCCTGAAGGATTCCTTGAGAGAAGTGGTCAAATCAAATGGTAATCCAGCTGAAGAAGGAACCGCCTATCAGGCATTCAAGGGCTTTCGTATCGATGTTGCAGGCAAGACAGGTACTGCTGAAACTGGAAGAAAAGGTGAAAGATCACATTCTTGGTTTGCCGCGTTCTCACCTGTTAATTCTCCAAAGTTCATTGTATTGGTCATGCTTGAAAATGCAGGCGGTGGAGGAGAAGCAGCTGCACCTATGGCAAGAAAGATTTTTGAATTTCTCTTAGAGGAGAAAGGAAAATGATCTTACAGTTTCTAAACGAAAATCTTGACAAGGTGGAGAAGCCTTCCAGATACATTGGCGGAGAACTCAATCAAGTTGTCAAAGATCCATCACAAGTAAAGATTAGAGTTGGCCTAATCTTCCCAGATCTTTACGAAGTGGGAATGTCAAATCTTGGTCTATTGATCATCTACCATGTACTGAACAATTTACCACAAGTGTGGGCTGAAAGAGTCTTTCTACCGTGGAAAGATATGATGAAATTGATGAAGCAAAGAAAGATCGAACTTTTCACGCTGGAATCAAAAACCCCTTTGAAAGAACTCGATTTGATCGGCATTTCTCTTCAGTATGAACTCTCCTATACAAACGTCCTCTGTGCGCTTGATCTTGCCGGGATACCGATCTACTCCCATCAGCGTACAGATGATGATCCGTTAGTCATTGCTGGAGGTCCTTGTGCGACAAACCCCGAGGTCCTTGCGGAGGTCTTTGATGCATTTGTCATAGGTGATGGAGAAGAAGTCATTCTCGAAATAGCAGGAAGTTTAATGGAAACAAAAGGAATGAAAAGAGAGCAGAGGTTGAGGGCTCTTTCTCAAATAGAAGGGATCTACGTACCAATATTTTATCAACCGACTATACCACCTAAGCCAATCTCCGATTGGGCACCAAAGAAGATAAAACGAAGGATTACAAGAGATCTAAACAATGTCACACTACCTGATCAAAGAATAATACCGAACAGCCAACTGATTCATGACAGAATAGTGATAGAAGTCATGCGTGGTTGTACAAGAGGATGCAGATTTTGTCAAGCCGGAATCATATACAGACCCGTTCGAGAAAAATACTCTGAAAATATACTCGATGAATCAATCTCATCACTCCTATGTACTGGTTACGAAGAACTTGCCCTTCTGTCTTTGTCTACAGCCGATCATAGTACAATAGATACGATTTTACAGAACCTAAGAGAAAAAACTATGAGTCTTGGAGTCTCGCTATCCATACCCTCGACACGTCTGGACAGCTTTGGTTTGTCTATCGCCGAGGCGGTGAGTACAATACGTAGAACGGGTTTGACATTTGCACCAGAGGCCGGCACTCAAAGACTCAGAAATGTTATAAACAAGAATGTGACAGAAGAAGATTACATCAATACCCTCGAGGCGGCGAAAAGGGCTGGGTGGAACAGAGTAAAACTCTATTTTATGGTTGGTTTGCCCACAGAGACCGATGAAGACCTTCTTGGAATTGTACAGATGGCAAGAGTTGCTCGCAAGGTAGGATTCAAAAAGATCGTCCTTTCAGTGGCAAATTTCATTCCAAAAGCACACACACCCTTTCAATTTTGCAAACAAAGATCTACCGATTATTTGACTCACGCACAGAAAATTATCTTGCAAGCCAAAGATATTGCAAACATTAATTTTCACGATCCATATATGAGTTTAATTGAAGGTTTGCTCTCAAGAGGTGATAGAAAGGTCTTTGAGGCTGTTTTAAAGGCATTCAAAAGTGGTTCGCTATTTGATAATTGGGAAAATGTTTTCAATTTTAATCTATGGAAAGATGCCATTGAAAAATCACAGATCGATTTGAGCTGTTATCTGGGAGAAAGAAAGATCGATGAAGATCTTCCATGGGACCACATCGATGTGGGCGTGAGTAAGAATTTCTTGATACAAGAATACCATAGGGCTGTGCAAGCCATAACTACTTCAGATTGTCGATGGAATCAATGCCACGGCTGTGGTGTCTGCAACTCAGATCTTAAGAATCTCTTGGAAAGGGTATCAAGGTAGGAGGTCGAACTTTGGTATTCTTAATTATCCTGATAATTCTGTCTGGAATGATGATACTGCAAAATCTTTCAAAGTTGTTCAGAAGGAACAAGTTATTATTCGTCACCCTTTGTCAACTTTCTTATTCAATCATCCTCTTTATCATTCTAAGAGTACCCTACACATTCAAGGTTCAGTTCAAAGGGTTTGTACCTTTTCTTTTAGTCTTTGGGATAATGGTTTTCTTAGGTGGTTTTCTTGGCGCAGAACAGATCAGGTTTTACAAAAAGATATCATCCACTGAGATTATTCTCATTGGCATCTTGCTTCCAATCTCAGAAGAAATTATCTTTAGAGGTGTGATACTATCTTTTTTACCGAACATTTTTCTCAATGCACTGATCTTCTCTTGCATTCATCTGGTGAATGCTATCAGCAAAATGGAGAGATTATCGCCTTTCAATTTCGTCTACAGATTTATCGTGGGATACATATTTGCCTATTCTGTGATGAACACACAAAGCCTTTTCTGTGGAATACTCAGCCATGTAATGAACAATTCAGTGGGTCTTCTTTTATTATCTAGATTTGAACATGTAACCAAAGAGAGCACAGACACTACTGAGCACAAAGATAGTTAGAAGAGAGATCGATATCATCTTCAGAGTGACCATCTGAACCAAATCAGTTACACTTTCTTTGATGTAATAACTCATAAGAAAGTAACTGACGATTCCAGCTACAATGAAAGAACCTATTATGATAAACAAAGTTCTGGAAAAAGACTGTACAGACAGGCCAAGAATCCAAGAAACTACACCAACGATCACCCAGAGTATGTAAGAAGGTAATGGTGAAAATCTTCCAAGAATCAACTCAAAAACAACGGCATGATAGATAAAGCTCATCAAAATGAAAAACAAAACAATCTTTCTCATTTGACTACCACCTCTATTGGCATGGTCAAATTCATTGTAAGCCAGAGCCATTTGATTTTGACATTCGAATATCCTTCCACATGCCATTGTGTAGACAAAATCTTCTCTCTTACAGGTATATCAAAGGTTGCATGGAGTTGACCGTTCAACGAATCGGCTATGAGCTGTAGTGTATTGCCCCGTTTATCATAAAAATAAATCTGATAATCTACAGGGATAATCGTCAGACCTTTGGGAGATCTTATGTTTACTTCTCCTTTGAAAGATCCATCCACTAAGAGTATTTGGCAACCAACCGAAGCTTGGGAGAGTTTTTGGATGTAACTGCGATAAACAAACACCCCGGCAGTATAATTCAATACTGCCAGGACTATGCAAAAAAACAATAACAGTTTTATCTTTTTACTTTGCTTCACCAGCGACAACATAACAAGCAACCTTGTGGCCCGGTAAAACCTCCACCAGATTTGGATGATCGTTTTTCTCGCAGTATTCAACTGCGTATGGGCACCTGTCGAAGAATCTACAACGTTTCGGCGGGTTTATGGGTTTAGGAACACTGCCTTTTATGTTCGGTTCACCTCTTCTTTGCTCTGGATCAGGAATAGGTACTGCTGCCAATAGAGCTTTGGTATAGGGATGGAGTGGATTCTGTAAGACTTCTTCGGTTGGTCCCGTCTCAACTATCTTACCCAGGTACATAACCGCTATGTTGTTACTCATATACCTTGCGACGGCAAGATCGTGTGTTATATACAAGTAACTCATGTTATGTTCATCGGCAAGTCTCATCATCAATTTCATCACACCGGTTCTTATGGAAACATCGAGCATCGAAGTAGGTTCATCTGCCACTACGAAAGATGGATTGAGGATCAACGCACGCGCTATAGCAACTCTTTGTCTCTGCCCGCCTGACAGTTCATGAGGAAATCTGAACATGAAAGTCTCCGGTGGAGTTAAACCCACATCTATCAGTATTTGTGCGACCTTATCCTCGCGCTCTTTCAAATTACCTATTTCATGAATATTGAGAGGCTCAGAGACTATGTCAAAGATTGTCATTCTGGGATTGAGTGATTCGTACGGATCTTGGAATATCATTTGTACACGCCTACGAAGTTGCCAAACTCTAACCCTACGATTTTCAAGAAACTCAGAAATGAATTTTGTCTCATCTTTCGAAAGTTTCAAATACCTCTCGGCATATATGCCGTCTATACCTTTTAACTTCCTCAGTTGCTCGTCTGTCATCTTCGAAAATTTTTCAACATAATGTTCCTCGACATATTTTCTTGCTGAGGATTCGTTCTCATATAGAAGGGGAGTTACATCTTCTTGCTCTATGATTATCCTTCCTTCAGTTGGTTCTTCAAGACCTACAAGAACCTTACCTGTTGTAGTCTTTCCACAACCGGATTCTCCCACTAAAGCGAGCGATTCTTTCCTCTTTATCTCAATGGAGATATCATCCACTGCATGAACAAAATACTTAGTTCTGGTGAAGATGCGTCTTTCAGCTGGAAACAGCTTTCTCAGATTCTCTATTTTTAACACCGTCTCATTGTTCATAGAACTGCACCACCTCTCCAGATTTCACAGGATGATGGCATGCTACAAAATGACCCTTTTCTACTTCAATGTACTGTGGTTCCTCATTCATACACAGTTCATCTGCCTTGGGACACCTTGGAGCGAATCGACAGCCTTTTGGAGGATTGAGTAAATTTGGGGGCTCGCCCGGTATGGTAACAAGATCGATTTTTTCACCGACGGTACTCGGGAAGGCGTGCATCAAGCCATAAGTATAAGGATGCATAGGTTTTTTGAAAATTGTCACTGAATCTGCAAGTTCAGCGAATTTCCCTGCATACATGACCGCTATCTTATCACTGACTTCTGCAATGACAGCGATGTCGTGAGATATGTATATCATAGCCATATTAAGTTTCTTTTGAATCTTTCTTATCTCTTTGAGTATCCTGTCCTGAACAATGACATCAAGTGCAGTTGTTGGCTCGTCGGCAATGATAACCCTTGGATCACAAGCCAAAGCCATGGCAATGACTGCTCTCTGTTTCATTCCACCACTGTACTGATGAGGGTATTGATCCATTCTGGACGGATCAAGTCCAACCAATTCAAAGAGTTCAGCAACCTTCTCACGTGCCTTGTCCACAGGAACTTGCGGAAAATGATTTTGTATTGCTTCGATTATTTGATCTCCTACTCTGTAAACCGGGTTAAGTGAATTCATAGCAGCTTGAAAAATCATTGATATACCACGCCACCTATACTCTCTCATCTGCGATTCGTCCAGCTTAACAAGATCCACAGGGCCAT